>DASZPL010000001.1:0-7863 GCA_035550315.1 Mycobacteriales bacterium
ATCCACTCGGATCACCGCATCCACCGCCGCATATCGCAGACAGACCACTAGCTCTCGATGTCCCGGACGGATCGGCGGGTCATCGCGGCCGCCTCGGTGCTCACCGTCGTCAGCGCGGTCCTGCACTTCACCGGCGCGAACGACGTGGCGGCGTTCATCGTCGCCGGGCTGGCGCTCGCCGGCCTCGCCGCGCTGGTGGGCCGCAGCGTCGAGCAGGTCGCGGACCGGCTGGGATCCGGCGCAACCGGCGTGCTGCAGAGTGCGCTCGGCAACCTTCCCGAGCTGTTCGTCGGCATCTTCGCGTTGCGTGACGGCTTGGTCCGCGTGGTTGAGGCGGCGGTGATCGGTTCGATCCTCGGCAACGTGTTGCTCGTGCTCGGCCTGGCGTTCATGGTCGGTGGGCTGCGCAACGGCCGGCAGGCGTTCAACGCCAGCCGCGCCCGCACCCTCAGCGCCCTGATGATCCTGGCCGTTGCCGCCATGCTGGTGCCGAGCCTGGCCTCCTACGTCCACACGCCGGCGGGGCATCACGAGCGCGCGCTGTCGGTGATCGCCTCCGTCGTGCTGCTCGTCGTGTTCGCACTGTCGGTGCCATCGTCATTGCGCCGCACCGCGGAGGAGGCGGCGGCCGAGCCGGAGTCGCACGACGCGCGGTGGCCGATGCCGGTCGCGGTGGCGGCGCTGGCGATCACCGGGGTGCTGGCGGCGTTCGTGTCGGACTGGTTCGTCTCGGCGCTGAGCCCGGCCTTGACGTCGCTGCACATCTCCCAGTCGTTCGCCGGGTTGGTGATCGTGGCGATCGCGGGCAATGCGGTCGAAAACGTCGTCGGCATCCAGCTGGCCCACCGCAACCGGGCGGATCACGCCGTCTCGATCATCCTGAACAGCCCGTTGCAGATCGCTTTGGTCCTGGCGCCGGTGCTGGTGCTGCTGTCGCTGGTCATCGGCGGCGCGACCTTCACGCTGGTGTTCCCGCCGCTGCTGGTGACGACCGTGGTCGCGGCGGTGCTCGCCGTCAGCTTCGTCATCATCGACGGGGAGTCCGACTGGCTCGAGGGCGCTGCACTGCTCGGTCTCTACGTCGTGGTGGCTGCGTCGTTCTGGTGGGGCTGAGCCCGCGCCCGTCCTACGATGGGTCGCGTGCCTGTGTTGGACCGCATCATGCGCATCGGCGAAGGCCGAATCGTGCGCAAGCTCGAGGCGATCGCCGAGCAGGTGCTGGCCCTCGAGCCGGACTTCCAGAAGTGCAGCGACGAGGAGCTGCGGGCACAGACCGCGGAGTTCAAGCAGCGGTACGCCGCCGGAGAGTCGCTCGACGACATCCAGGTCGAGGCGTTCGCCGTGGTGCGCGAGGCCGGCCTGCGCACGCTGGGCCAGCGCGCGTTCGACGTCCAGATCATGGGCGCGGCGGCGCTGCATCTCGGCAACATCGCCGAGATGAAGACCGGTGAGGGCAAGACCCTCACCAGCGTGTTCCCGGCGTACCTCAACGCCATCTCCGGCGACGGCGTGCACGTCGTCACCACCAACGACTACCTGGCCCGGCGCGACGCCGAGTGGATGGGCCGCATCCACCGGTTCCTCGGCCTGACCGTCGGCGTCATCCTGGCGCAGCAGGAGCCGGCGCAGCGGCGCGCGGCGTACGCCTGCGACATCACCTACGGCACCAACAACGAGTTCGGCTTCGACTACCTCCGCGACAACATGGCGTGGTCGGCCGAAGAGCTGGTGCAGCGGGGGCACAACTTCGCGATCGTCGACGAGGTCGACTCGATCCTGATCGACGAGGCACGGACTCCGCTGATCATCAGCGGACCGGCCGAGCACAACGCCAAGTGGTACATCGAGTTCGCTCGGATCGCGCGCCAGCTCACCCGCGACGTCGACTACGAGGTCGACGAGGGCAAGCGCACGATGTCGGTGATGGAGTCGGCGGTCGAGAAGGTCGAGGACGAGCTCGGCATCGAGAACCTCTACGAGGCGGTCAACACGCCGCTCGTCGGCTACCTCAACAACGCGATCAAGGCGAAGGAGCTGTTCAAACGCGACAAGGACTACGTCGTGATGAACGGCGAGGTGCTGATCGTCGACGAGTTCACCGGCCGGATCCTGCACGGCCGTCGCTACAACGAGGGCATGCACCAGGCGATCGAGGCCAAGGAAGGCGTCGAGATCAAGCAGGAGAACCAGACGCTCGCCACGATCACGCTGCAGAACTACTTCCGGCTCTACGACAAGCTCGCCGGCATGACCGGCACGGCGGCCACCGAGGCCGCCGAGTTCGACCAGGTCTACAAGCTCGGCGTGGTGCCGATCCCGACCAACAAGCCGATGGTCCGCGACGACGCCTCCGACATCGTCTACAAGACGGCCGACGCCAAGTGGCAGGCCGTCGCCGAGGACATCGCGGAGCGGCATCGCAAGGGCCAGCCGGTGCTGGTCGGCACCACCAGCGTCGAGAAGAGCGAGCACCTGTCGGGACTGTTGCTGCGCCGCGGCGTGCCGCACGAAGTGCTCAATGCGAAGTTCCACGAGAAGGAAGCCTCGATCGTGGCGCAGGCCGGCCGGAAGGGCGCGGTTACGGTCGCCACCAACATGGCCGGGCGCGGCACCGACATCATGCTCGGCGGCAACCCGGAAGCGATGGCGACCGCCGAGCTCGCCGCCCGCGGCCTGTCGCCGACCGAGACGCCGGACGACTACGAAGCCGCCTGGCCGGACGCGCTGGAGAAGGCGAAGGCCGCGGTCGCCGCCGAGCACGAGGAAGTGGTCGGCCTCGGCGGGCTCTACGTCCTCGGCACCGAGCGCCACGAGTCCCGCCGGATCGACAACCAGCTGCGCGGCCGCTCCGGCCGGCAGGGTGACCCCGGTGAGTCGCGGTTCTACCTCTCGCTCGGCGACGACCTGATGCAGTTGTTCAACGCGCACATGGTCGAGGCGATCATGGACCGGCTGAACCTGCCGGAGGACGTCCCCATCGAGTCGAAGATGGTGTCCCGCTCGATCCGCTCGGCGCAGACCCAGATCGAGCAGCAGAACTTCGAGATCCGCAAGAACGTGCTGAAGTACGACGAGGTGCTCAACAAGCAGCGCACCGTCATCTACGACGAGCGCCGCCGGGTGCTGCACGGCGAGGACCTGCACGAGCAGGTCCGGCACATGGTCGACGACGTGGTCACGGCCTACATCCAGGGCGCGACCTCCGAGGGCTTCCCGGAGGACTGGGACCTCGACGGGCTGTGGAACAACCTCAAGGCGTTGTACCCGGTGGGCGTGACCGTCGAGGAGCTCGAGGAGCGGTCCGGCGGCGGCCTGTCGCAGGAGTTCCTCGTCGAGGAGCTGACCGCGGACGCGCAGGCTGCCTACGACGCCCGCGAGCAGTCGCTCGGCGAGGTCGACGGCGAACCGGTGATGCGCGAGCTCGAGCGCAGGGTGCTGTTGTCGGTGCTCGACCGGAAGTGGCGCGAGCACCTCTACGAGATGGACTACCTGCAGGAGGGCATCGGGCTGCGCGGCTACGGCCAGCGCGACCCGCTGGTCGAGTACCAGCGCGAGGCGTTCGACATGTTCGGCGCGATGATGGACGGCATCAAAGAGGAGTCGGTCGGCTTCCTCTTCTACGCCGAGGTCAACGTCGAGGCCGCGCCCGAGGAGACACCCGCCGCAGAGCCCGCGAACGTCGTGCTCGGCGCCACTGCCGAGCCGGTCCCCGCAGTGGCGCCGGCCCCGGCGGATGACGAGCAGGCGCAGGTCGCCGCGGTGCTCGGCGCGGCCTTCGCCCAGCCGCAGCGCCCGCAGGGGCTGCAGTACTCAGCCCCGACGGTGGACGGCGAGGGCGGCGTTGCACGTACCGGCGCGCCGACGCCGGCCGGCGGGTCGAGCGGCTCCTTCGACAACGTCTCCCGCAACGCCCCCTGCCCCTGCGGCTCCGGCCGCAAGTTCAAGCGCTGCCACGGCGCGCCGGGCGTGGTCGCCTAGCCGCACGCTGGCGGCGTTCTCGGTCGCTTGCGTACGTCCACCGCCCCACCCGCCGCCCTACAGCGGAGCCGGCTGTGCCGGCCTAGCCGGCGGGGCGCTCCCTGCGGCCTTGCCAGCGCACGGCTATCCGACCACGCTTCGCTGGCGGGTCAGCCGATATGGACGGCGGTGCATTTCCAGGCGCCGTTGGCGCCTTCGAGGCGCAATGCCAGGGCGACGCAGCGGTGGCCGGTGGCCACCACGGCGCAGGCTTCGGCAATGCCGTGGCGGGGTTCGCTGAGGTGCACGGACGACACCACCGGCAGCCGGTGCACTGAGCCGGGCCGGGCGGACAGCCGGCCGGAGCCGCGTTCGAGCAGTTGCAGGACGTCGAAGCTGGTCACCCGGGCCAGCTGCCAGGCGGGCCGGGCACCGGCGAGCACCTCGGCGATCGCTTGCGCCAGCCGGGCGCTCCACGGCCGCGGGTTTGGTAGCACGTCACGCGCGGTCGGCGGGCCGGCGTCCTCGACCGGACCGCCCTGCGCGGGCGGCACCAGCCGCAGCGGCGGACCGGGTCGCGTCGCCGGCGGGAACGCCAACGCCACCGCGCCGTCGACCGGCGGTGCCGGCGGGTGCGGCAGCTCGTCGTCGTACGGACCGTCGATGGCGGGAGCCGGTCGAAGGGTCAGCTGCGGGGCGACGGTCATGGGGTGCTCCGTCGGGTCGGGGCCGGCGGGCGCAGCCGCTGACCGGGGTGGATGAGGTTTGGATCAGGGCCGATGACCTGCCGGTTGGCGTGCCACCACCGCGGCCACGCCGCGGCGATGTTCGCGTCCGATGGATGGCCGCCGAGCCGGCTGGCCGCGATGCCCCACAACGTGTCGCCGGGGCGTACGACGACCGGCGCCGCATGGCTAGGTGTGGAGTGCGGCCAGTCGAGCGGCGGCGCCTCGCCGGCGGCGTGCCCGGCCGGCCCCGCCACCGTCGTGGCGCTGGCCGGGTTCGCTAGCACGGCACCGGTGGCGCCCACGGCTACCGCGAGGCCGGCCAGCCGTCGCAGGCCGCCGGGCAGGCCCCGGGCGAGGCACTGCACCAGCCAGCCCGGAGCGCCGAGCAGCTGCGCCAGCCCGGCCGCCGCCAGCCCGACGGCGTAGTAGCCGGCCAGCAGCCAGACCGCCCAGACACAACCGCGCACCAGGTCAGCGTCGGGCGTCGCACCGGCCGGGCCGTCGGGACGCAGTCGCCACGCCACGACGGCCCCCGCCAATGCGAGGACGACCGCGGCGAGCGGCCGCCCCGGGTGCGCCGATCCAGCTGCACTCATTGCCGGTTGCCTCTGTTTGCTGGGTTTTAGGGACAGATGGCGCTGCGGATCCTGGCGGGTCCAGAGATTGCTGTCAATATGTCCGGTTCCTGCCTGTGGAGATCGGTGTGCGTAGGTCGGTGCAACACTGGCTCGGGATGCGCTGGGAACGATTGTTTGCCGATCTGGAGGGCCAAGCCGAGGCGGCCGAGCAGCTGGCGCGGGCCGACGAGGTCGCCGACCGGGTGCGGCAGGAGCTGGCGCGCCGCACGGTCGCCGACCGGCTGCGCGCCGCGATCGGCGTCCCGATCGACGTCACGCTCGACGGGGCCGGCGGGCTCGCCGGCCGGGTCGCGCAGGTCGGCGACGGCTGGATGCTGCTCACCCGCGAGCGCGGTCCGGACGCGCTGGTGTTGCTCTCCGCCATCCGCGGTCTGCGCGGCCTGGTCGTCGCCGCGGTCGAGCCCGGTACCGCGGGCCGCATGGCTGCCCGGCTCTCCGTCGCTCATGCGCTGCGGCTGATCGCGCGTGACCGGTCACCGGTCACGCTGTTGCACCGCGACCACGAGACGCTGAGCGGCACCATCGACCGCGTCGGCGCCGACTACATCGACCTGGTCGCGCGGCCGGCGGAGCGGTCACGGCGGGTGGCGTCCAGCGTCAGCACGACGGTGCCGTTCGAGGCGATCGCGGCCGTGCTCGCCGGCTGAGCCGCCGGGTCAGCCGTCGGCTTCGGCCTCGGCGTCGACCAGGTCGCGACCGAACGGGTGCTGATCCAGGAAGTCGCGGGTCTGGTCGTGCGCCCGCTGGATGAAGCGCTCGAGTTCCTCGCGCTCGACCCGCCATTGCCCGCGACCGCCGATCTTCATGGCGGCGAGCTCCCGGTTGCGCACCAGCGCATAGGCCTGCGCGGCCGAGATGTTCAGGATCTCGGCAACGTCCGAGAGCCGGAGAAACCGCGGTTCGGGCACCCGGTGAGTGTGACATCCGATAGACCCGAATCCGGCCCGAAACGCCCGGCTGTGGACAACTCGCTACAAAGCGCGCACAACGCGGCACCATGGTCCGCCTGGCCGTTGCGCAGTCTCTTGCTGGGAGCCCGTGATGTCCGATCCGCACCCGCGACCACGTCGGCTGAACTCGCCTCGCTGGCTCGATGGCCGGCTCGTGCTCGGCGTCGTACTGGTGTTGCTGTCGGTCGTCGCCGGCGCGCGGGTGTTCGCGGCCTCGAGCCACTACACGTCGGTCTATCTGGCGCGCCACCAGCTCACCCCCGGCGAGCGGCTGGCGCCGGGCGACCTGGCGGTCGGCCGCGTCCGGTTCGACGGGCAGGGCGCGCGGTACGTCGCCGCCTCGCGCCAGCCGCCGGTGGGGTACGTCGTGACGCACTACGTCGGCGCGAACGACTTCCTGCCGCTGGACGCGGTCGCCGCGCGCGACCCGCAGGTGGGCGATGCGCGGTTCGTCACGGTGCCGGTGCAGTCCGGTCATCTGCCGAGCGGGCTCGGTCACGGCGACCTGGTCGACGTCTACGTCACCGTCAAGCGAAGCGGCGCTGGACCGGTGCCGTCACCCAGCCGGGTCTTGTCGAACGCGCCCGTCGAGTCGACGGACGCGGCCTCCGAGCTGGCCGACGGGCCGACCGACAGCGTCGTGCTGTCGGTGCCGTCGGCGCAGGTGGCCGACCTCGTCCACGCCGTCGAGAGCGGGCAGATCGACCTGGTCCGCGTGCCACCGCTCCCATGAGCTTGCCGATCGTGACCGCGGTCTCGGACTCGGCCTGGGAGGCCGAGCTGGCGGCCGGGCTGGAGGCGGCGTCGGGCGTGGACCTGGTCCGCCGGTGCGTCGACCTCGCGGACCTGCTGGCCGTCGCCACCGCCGGCGTCGGTCGGGGCGCCGTCGTGTCCGGCGACTTGCGTGGCCTCGACGGCGACGCGGTCGCTCGGCTGCGCGCGGCGGGCGTCGCCGTGGTCGGCGTTGCGGCGGCCGATAGCGCGACCGGCGCTCGGCTGCGCCGGCTTGGCGTCACGGAAGTGCTCGGTCGCGACGCGGTCGCGGACGACGTGGTCGCGGCGCTGGCCGTCGCGCTGCGCGCCACGACCGACCCGGCGTCGCAGCGGGCGTGGGCGCACGCGGCATCCTCCGCGTCGGTCCCGGCTCCCGCCGAACCGATGCCGGCCGGCGATCCTGGCGGGTCGGCCGGCACGGTGATCGCGGTGTGGGGTCCCGCGGGCGCGCCCGGCCGGTCCGTCACCGCGCTGAACCTGGCCGCCGAACTGGCCGACATCGGTGGCTCGTCGCTGCTGGTCGACGCCGATCCGTACGGCGGGACGGCCGGTCAGCTGCTCGGCTTGCTCGACGAAGCGCCCGGCCTCGCCGCGGCCTGCCGGCAGGCCAACCAGGGTGCCCTCGACGCCGCCGGGCTGGCCGGCTTGACGGTCGAGCTGCGACCGCGGTTTCGGGTGCTCACCGGAATCACTCGTAGCGCGCGTTGGCTGGAGCTGCGACCGAGCGCGCTCGACGCGGTGCTGACGGTCGCCCGGTGTCTCGCCGACCACGTCGTGGTCGACGTCGGGTTTTGCCTGGAGCAGGACGAAGAGCTG
>DASZPL010000002.1:0-25640 GCA_035550315.1 Mycobacteriales bacterium
TCGCGCCGGGCCGTGGTCGCGGTGGTGGTCCAGTCGGGGTCGAGCCGGGCAGCCCACCGGGTCAGGCTGGCCTTGAACTCCGCCAGCGACTGCGCCCCAGCGTCCGGGATGACGGCCGCCTCGATCCGCGCGGCGGTCCGCTCGTCCAGGGCGTAGCTGGCCTCGCACAACGCCCGCGCCTGCGGATAGGACAGCTCACCCCGGCTCATCGCCGCGGCGGTCGCGGTCCGCCGCGAGGCGAGCTCGCGGGCGACGTGGACTTTCACCTCCGCCGCGTACACGCTGCAGGTGGTGGCGAGCGCGATCTCATGCGCCGCGTAATCCTCCGACCGCCCACCCTCCCGGCCCGTCGGCTGCGGTTCCGGGCCGGCGATCGCCGCGATCAGCTCGAGCTTGACCGCCTCCAGCTGGTTGCCCAGGCGCTCCAGCAGCTGCAACGCGTGCGTGCGTCCCGCCGCCGACAACGCCGCCACCGGCGTCGCCGTGATCAACTCGAGGGTCTGCCCGGACAGCGGCCGGCCCAGCGCCTCGACCACGAACCGATCCGCCTCGCTGAACCGCGGGTCCGTCGGCTGGTCAGCCGCGACGTCGTCGCTGGCCGCGCGGTCGGAGTCCGTCGCGGGACCACTCTCACCACCCGGCGTCGCGCCCTCGGCCCCTGCCGGTTCGTTCGCAGTCGGCTCCTCCGCCAGCCACGGCGGTGGACCTAGCTCGGCGAGCATCTCCTCCGGGATCGGCTCCCAGTCCGCGGGCGGCACGAAACCGGCCAGCACGCCGACGCCGCCATTCGCGGTGCCCTGAGAGTCGAACATACGTTCGATCATAACAAGACAAACCGATACAAGCAAGTCGATATCCCCCGAGCTTCATGCGTGTTGCCGGCGCCGCCGCCGAGTGGTCATGCGGTGATTGGAACGCGTCGGTTCCGACCCTGCCCACGCCCGAGGAGCGCACGGTGATCCGACTCGCAAAACCGCGGGCGGCAGGGACCTTAGACGCCGCAGCGACCCGTGCCACCTCACTCAGCCAAACGGGGCGCTGCACCGATGGTTGCGATCGTCGGCTTTACGGTCAGCGGGTTACCGGCAGGGTCAGGCTGGTCGGCGCTTGCCGGCTCGTCGTGATGGTCGCCGGCTGGACCAGGTTGGCGTTGCGGTACGCCGAGTCGGTCGCCGCCACCACCAGCTCAATCCGGTGGCCTTTCGCGAACCGGTGCACGATGCCCGGCAGCTCCACCTGCACCGGCCGGCGCGGATCCGCCACCCGCACCGGGGCGACCAGGCGGTGCACCAGGTCGACCGATCCGTTCGGTGCCAGGTCGTAGATCTTGACGAAGAACTGCAGCTCGGTGCCGGCGACCAGTGACGACGTCAGCGGCGAGCTGACGTGAACGGTGGCGGTCGGGATGCCGACGACGTCGAGGTGACGGCGCAGCGGCGCGGACTTCCACCGTGCGAACGAGCCCGGTGTGTCGAACGGCTTGAACGTCTTGTTCGGCAGCGGCGAACCCTGGACGCCCGACACCTCGGAGTAGCTCAGCGGCGCCGGACCCGCCAGGTTCGCGTACGTCTGCGAGCCGCGGGTCACTTGCCGCCGGTCGGCGACCAGCCGCGACCCGCCCGAGGCAAACAGCGTCGTCGTCCGGCCGGCCGGATAGCGCCGCGCCGTCCCGTACTGGACGGTGTCGGCACCGTCGCCGTGAAACGGCACCCAGTCGCGGTAGTAGGCGAACCGCGGGCCGGTCGAGACCCGCTCACCTTTCAAGTAGTGGTCGAACCACGCGAGGAACCGCTGACCTTCGTACGTCGACGCAAACGCCGCGCCACCGTCGTACTCACCGCGGGCCGGAGTGCCGTCGCTGTGTCCCCACGACTGCCAGATCATCTTCACCGGCGTGTGCTGGCGTCGCAGCGCGCGGTAGGTCGCGACCGCCTCCTGCAGGTTGAACAGCGTGTCCGCCTGGCCCTGCGCGAGCAACGTCGGGACCCGGATCCGCGACAGGTACGACGCGACCGAGGCGTGCCGGAGGAAGTGGTAGACGTCGTTGCCCGCGGTGACGTTGCTGCCGACCTCGGCTAGTGCCAGGCACGCCTCAGTGACGAAGTTCGGGCAGCCGACGTCGCGGGACGGATCGACCTTGACGCCCTGCAGCCCGTCGACGACCCCGTCGGCGAAGAACAGCAACGCCCACTCGAGCTTCGCGACGCCCGGCTCGCGGGCCGACGCCGTGACGCCGCGGCGGAAGCCGGTGTCGTTCGGGATCAGCGAGTACGACAGGTCGTTCCAAGTGATGATCGGAATGATCGCGTCGAGCCGAGGATCGCGGTCGGCGATCGCGAACTGGATCTCGCCGCCGTACGAGCCGCCGATCATCCCCACCCGCGGGTCGTGGGCGGCGTGGCGACCGGCGTGGTCGCGCCGATCGTGGATCACCCACCGCACCGGCGGGAACGCCCGGCCGTCCAACCGGGTCGCGATCCCGGCCTGCCCGCCGAGGAAGCTCACCAGCTGGCTGCCGGCGCGCCCGTCGGTCGACGGGTCGTCGAGCGAGACCTTGCAGCCCGAGCCGCCGAAGCCGAGGCCGGAGTACGACAGCACGCCATAGCCATGCGCGGCCAGCACTCGCGCGACGCCGGCCTGGTCGTTCTTGCTCCCGCCGAAGCCGTTCGTCGTCAGCACAGCAGGCACCGGATGGCGATGCGAGGCGCCGGCGGGTCGATACAAGTCGCCGACGATCGTGCAGCGCTGCGCGCCGTCGCCGAGCAGGCCCTCGTTGGCGACGCGGACGTGAAAGTCCAGCGTCGTCACCGTGAACCCGCGAGCGGCGGCGGCGGGCGGCGGCGAGGCGGCTGCGACGGCGACGCCGAGGCAGCAGGCGATCAAGGCCCCCGCGAGGCCGGCACGGCGCATTGTCGACACGTTCGTCGCAACCCGAATTTCTCCTGCCGGTAACGTGACGGGCGAAATCTGAGGAGGCGCATCCGCATTGGACCTGTTCGAATGGCAGGCGAAGGAGTTGTTCGGCAGGTACGACGTACCGGTCACCGCCCAGGTAGTCGTCACGACGCCCGAGCAGGCGCGCGCAGCCGCTGAGGAGCTCGGCGGCCCGGTCATGGTCAAGGCACAGGTGAAGACCGGCGGCCGCGGCAAGGCCGGCGGCGTGAAGTTCGCACCGACCGCGGCCGACGCGGAGGCGAAAGCCCGCGACATCCTCGGCATGGACATCAAGGGCCACACCGTCGCGACCGTGCTGATCGCCGAGGCCGCCGACATCGGCGAGGAGTACTACTTCTCCTTCCTGCTCGACCGCGCCAACCGCTCCTACCTCGCGATGTGCTCGGCCGAGGGCGGCATGGAGATCGAGCAGCTGGCGGTCGAGAAGCCGGACGCGCTCGCCCGGGTGCCGGTCGATCCGGTGGCCGGCGTCGACCGGGCGAAGGCGCTGGAGATCGCCGCCGCCGGCAACATCCCGGAGCCGGTGCGTGACCAGGCCGCCAGTGTGATCGAGCGGCTGTGGGACGTCTTCACCGGCGAGGAGGCCACGCTGGTCGAGGTCAACCCGCTGGTCCGTACGCCGGACGACCGGGTGCTCGCGCTCGACGGCAAGGTCACGCTCGACGACAACGCCGCGTTCCGGCACGCCGAGGTCCATGACGCTTACCGCGACGTCTCCGCCACCGACCCGCTGGAGGTCAAGGCGAAGGCGATGCACCTCAACTACGTCAAGCTCGACGGCGAGGTCGGGATCATCGGCAACGGCGCCGGACTGGTGATGTCGACGCTCGACGTCGTGGCGTACGCCGGCGAACAGTTCGGCGGCGTCCGACCGGCGAACTTCCTCGACATTGGCGGTGGCGCTTCGGCCGAGGTGATGGCGAACGGGCTCGACGTCATCCTGTCGGACCCGTCGGTTCGAGCCGTCTTCGTCAACGTGTTCGGCGGCATCACCGCCTGCGACGCGGTGGCCAACGGCATTGTGCAGGCACTGTCGCTGCTGGCCGACCGCGGCGACGACGTGACCAAGCCGCTCGTCGTCCGGCTCGACGGCAACAACGCGGAAGCCGGCAGACAGATCCTCACCGACGCGAACCATCCGCTGGTCGAGCAGGTCGACAGCATGGACGGAGCCGCCCGCCGGGCGGCCGAGCTCGCCGCGAAGCGGGCCGCCTGATGGCGATCTGGCTCACCAAGGACAGCAAGGTCATCGTCCAGGGCATCACCGGCTCCGAGGGCACCAAGCACACCCGCCGGATGGTGGCCGCCGGCACCAACGTGGTCGGCGGGGTCAACGCCCGGAAAGCCGGCACCGAGGTCGACGGCATTCCGGTGTTCGCGTCGGTGGCCGAGGCGATGGCCGCGACCGGCGCCGACGTCACCGTCGGTTTCGTCCCGCCGGCGTTCGCTAAGGACGCCGCGATCGAGGCGGTCGACGCCAAGATCCCGCTGGCCGTCGTGATCACCGAGGGCATCCCGGTGCAGGACACGGCGTACTTCTATGCGTATGCGCGGGAGAGCGGCGGCACCCGGATCATCGGCCCGAACTGCCCCGGCCTGATCTCGCCCGGGCAGTCCAACGCGGGCATCATCCCGGCCGACATCACCGGCCCGGGGCGCGTCGGCCTGGTGTCGAAGTCCGGGACGCTGACCTACCAGATGATGTACGAGCTGCGCGACATCGGCTTCTCCACCTGCGTCGGCATCGGCGGCGACCCGGTCATCGGCACCACGCACATCGACTGCCTCGCCGCCTTCCAGGACGACCCGGACACCGCCGGCATCGTGATGATCGGTGAGATCGGTGGCGATGCCGAGGAGCGGGCGGCCGAGTTCATTGCCGCGAACGTGACCAAGCCGGTCGTTGGCTACGTCGCCGGGTTCACCGCGCCTGAGGGCAAGACGATGGGCCACGCCGGCGCGATCGTGTCCGGCTCGAGCGGTACGGCGGCCGCCAAGGCCGAGGCGCTCGAAGCGGTCGGCGTCCGGGTCGGCAAGACGCCGAGCGAAGCCGCCCGGCTGATGGCCGAGATCATCGCCGGGTTGTGACGCCCTAGCCACAGCAGCGGGCTGTGGCGCGCACTTCACAACGCGGAGACCGACCCGCGCGGCGTGTAACACCGGCCTCAGCGGTTGCCTGCTGTCACGATCGTCGTCGTGACCCAGGTGCTCGACCGGCAGCGCGTCGCCTCGCGCCAGCGGCCGGACCGGTCGGCCGGCGGCGCGGATGCGCTCTGGCTGCACGGCGCGCTCGCCGCTGCCTGGGCGATCGCGGTCGGTGCGGCCTCGCTGGTTGCGATCTCGCTGATCATCTGGGGGCTCGGCTCCGGGCCTAGCGCGACCGCCGGAGATGCCGCCTGGTTCGGCGTGCAGCTGTGGCTGCTCGGCCACCACGTGCCGTTGACGATCGACGGCGCGAGCGTGGCGTTGCCGCCGGTCGGCCTGACGATCGCCGCCGGTTCCCTGCTGGCGCGCGCCGCCCGGCTGCTGGCTCGCGACCGGCCGTGCGGCGACCTGGCCCAGGCGGGCGCGCTGGCGGCCGCGGTCGCCGTCCCCTACACCTTGATCGCCACGGTGCTCGCGGCGATCGCCCGGACCGGCTCGATCCACCCGTCGGTGGCCGGCGCGTTTCTCGGGGCGTTGCTGCTCGGCGGCACCGCTGCGTTCGTCGGGGCCGTGCGGGGCGCGGGCCTCGGGTCGGCGCTGTGGCGGCGGCTGCCGCTGGAGGCGCGGCTCGCCCTCGACGCGGCAGGGGTCGCCGGCGCGATCCTGGTCGGCGGCGCCACGCTGCTCGCGATCGGTTCGCTGCTCGGGCACACCGGCCGGATCGGCGCCCTCATCGGTGGTTATCCCGGCGGCGTCGGCAAGGTGGCGATCGTGGTGCTCAGCCTGCTGCTGCTGCCGAACGCCGTCGTCGGCGGCCTCGGGTACCTGACCGGCGTCGGGTTCGCGGTCGGCAGCGGGACGTCGGTTGCGTTCTCCAGCACGCACGTCGGCGCGCTGCCGGACGTGCCGGTCCTCGCGGCCGTGCCCGCGCACGGCGCACCCGCCATCGTCACCGTGCTCTGCATCGGGTTGCTGGGCGCCGCCGGCGGGGGCGCCGGCTGGCGGATCATGCGCACCGGCAACTCCCTGGTCGATGCGCTGCGCCCGGTCGGGTTGGCCGCGGGCGCGGCCGGCCTCGGCGCTGCGATCGTGGCGGGCTGGGCCGGCGGGCCGGCCGGGCCGGGGCGGCTCACCGCCGTCGGTGTCTCGCCCTGGCAGCTGGGGCTGGCGGTCGCCGGCGAGCTGGCGATCGGAGCGGTCGCGGTGCTGGCGGGAGCGCGGCTCGCCCGCCGCGGCTGACTTACCTTCGGGCGGTAGGGTGGCGGCCTTCCCCGCGCGTCACCCACTGGCGAAAAGTCCGAGGAGTCACTGTGCCCGCGCGGCTCGTCGTCCTGGTCTCCGGCACCGGCAGCAACCTGGCTGCGCTGCTCGAGGCGTGCCAGGACCCGGCGTACGGCGCGGTCGTGGTCGGCGTCGGCGCCGACCGAGACGAGGTCGAGGCGTTGCGCCGCGCGGAGCGCGCCGGCGTGCCAACCTTCGTCTGCCCGGTGTCCGACTACAAGGACCGCGACGACTGGGACGCCGCCATCACCGACGCCGTGGCGGCCTACCAGCCGTCGATCGTCGTCTCGGCCGGCTTCATGAAGATCCTCGGCAAGCGGTTCCTCGAACGCTTCCCGATGACCATCAACACCCATCCCGCGCTGCTGCCGGCGTTTCCCGGCGCCCACGCGGTGCGCGACGCGCTCGACTACGGCGTGAAGGTGACCGGCGTCACCGTGCACGTGGTCGACGCGGGGGTCGACACTGGTCCGGTGATCGCGCAAGTCGCGGTTCCGATCGAGGATGGCGACGACGAGCCGACGCTGCACGAGCGGATCAAGGTGGCGGAGCGGCAGCTGCTGGTCGACGTGGTGCGTCGGCTGTCGGGCGGCTGGCGGGTCTACGGACGGAAGGTGCAAATCGGGTGAGTGAGCGCAATGACGGCAAGCGGCCGATTCGCCGGGCGCTGGTCAGTGTGTACGACAAGAGCGGGCTCGACCAGCTCGGAAAGGCGCTGGTCGCCGCCGGTGTCGAGGTCGTCTCGACCGGTTCGACCGCCGCGACGTTGCGCGACGCCGGTGTCGAGGTCACGCCGGTCGAGGAGCTGACCGGGTTCCCGGAATGCCTCGACGGCCGGGTCAAGACGTTGCACCCGAAGGTGCACGCCGGCATCCTCGCCGACCTGCGCAAGCCCGACCACGCCGCCCAGCTCGAGCAGCTGGGGGTCGCGCCGTTCGACCTCGTGGTCGTGAACCTTTACCCGTTCAGCGCGACCGTCGCGTCCGGCGCCGCCCCGGACGAGTGTGTCGAGCAGATCGACATCGGCGGCCCCTCGATGGTCCGGGCGGCCGCGAAGAACCATCCGAGCGTCGCGGTGGTCGTCGACCCGGCGGCGTACGAGTCGGTGATCGAGGCCGTCGAGACCGGCGGTCTCACGCTCGCGCAGCGCCGCCGGCTGGCCGCCGAGGCGTTCGCCCACACCGCGTCGTACGACGTCGCCGTCGCCTCCTGGATGGGCTCGGTGCTGGCGCCGCAAGTCGACAACAGCGGCTTCCCGGAGTGGATCGGCGCGTCGTGGGAGCGCAGCGCCGTGCTCCGCTACGGCGAGAACCCGCACCAGCGAGCCGCGCTGTACGTCGACGGTCGCGGCGGCCTCGCCGCAGCCGAGCAGCTGCACGGCCCGGAGCTGTCCTACAACAACTACACCGACACCGACGCCGCCCGGCGCGCGGCGTACGACTTCAGCGAGCCCTGCGTCGCGATCATCAAGCACGCCAACCCGTGCGGCATTGCGACCGGCGCGGACATCGCGGAGGCGCATCGCAAGGCGCACGAGTGCGACCCGGTGTCGGCGTACGGCGGAGTGATCGCGGCGAACCGTCCCGTCACGAAGCAGCTCGCCGAGCAGCTGTCCGGCGTGCTCACCGAGGTGATCTGCGCGCCCGACTTCGAGCCGGCGGCGCTCGAGATCTTCCGGGGCAAGCAGAAGCTGCGGGTGCTGCGCTGCCCGTCGGACGGTCCCACCGAGCCGGTCGAGTTCCGCGGCATCAGCGGCGGGCTGCTGGTGCAGAGCACCGACCGGCTGGATGCCCCTGGCGACGACCCGGCGAGCTGGGAGCTGAAGGCCGGTGAGCCCGCGGACGCCGCGATGCTGGCCGACCTGACGTTCGCCTGGCGGGCCTGCCGGTCGGTGAAGTCGAACGCGATCCTGCTCGCCCGCGACGGCGCATCGGTCGGTGTCGGGATGGGTCAGGTCAACCGGGTCGACTCGGCGCGGCTGGCGGTGACCCGCGCCGGTGACCGCGCCGCCGGCTCGGTGGCCGCCAGCGACGCGTTCTTCCCGTTCCCCGACGGGCTGCAGATCCTGATCGACGGCGGCGTGCGCGCGGTCGTCGAGCCGGGCGGCTCGGTCCGCGACGAGGAGGCGATCGCAACCGCCGCGGCCGCCGGCATCACGCTGTACTTCACCGGCACCCGCCACTTCTTCCACTGACGAACGGATACCGATGACCGCACGACTGCTGCCCGGTGGCCCGGTCGCCGACGCGGTGTTCGCCGACCTCGAGCCGCGGATCGCGAAGCTGGTCGAGGCGGGTCACACGCCAGGCCTCGGCACGATCCTCGTCGGTGACGACTCCGCCAGCGCCGGCTACATCCGGATGAAGCAGGAGAAGGCGATCGAGCTCGGACTGACGGCGCCGCACATCCACCTGCCGCAGGACGCGACCCAAGCCGATCTGGTCGCGGCGATCCACGACTTCAACCAGGACGCCGGCGTCGACGCGATGCTGGTGCAGCACCCGACGCCGCCGCAGATCGACTTCGACGCGGCGCTGCTCGAGATGGATCCCGACAAGGACGTCGACGGGTTGCATCCGACGAACATGGGGCGGCTCGCGCTCGGCATGCCCGGGCCCGTCCCGTGCACCCCGGCCGGCATCGAGGCGTTGCTCGCGTTTCACGAGGTGCCGGTCGCCGGGCGCTCGGTGTGCATCCTCGGCCGGGGTACGACGCTGGGCCGGCCGCTGGCGTTGCTGCTCACCCAGAAGCGGCCGACCGCCAACGCCGCGGTCACCGTGGTGCACACCGGCGTACCGAACTGGGCGGACTTCACCCGCGCCGCCGAGATCGTGATCGCCGCCGCGGGCGTGCCCGGCATCCTGCAGCCCGAGCACGTCTCGCCCGGCGCGGTCGTCGTCGGCGGCGGCGTCCGCTACGAGGGCCGCAAGCTGCTGCCGGACGTGGACGAGTCGTGCGCCGAGGTCGCCGGCGCGATCACGCCGCGGATCGGCGGTGTCGGTCCGACCACGGTGGCGATGCTGTTTCGCAACTGCATCGAGGCGGCCGAAGCGCGGATCACTCGCCCGTAGTCAGCATTCGGGCCGGACCACGCCCAGCGCGATCACCTCGTTGGCCAGCCGCTGCCGTCGGCCCGGGCCCTCGGGGATCTTGAACTTCTGGTAGAGCCGCAGCAGGTGCTGCTTCACCGCCGCCTCCGTGACCACCAGCTCTTCGGCGACCTCGCGCGCCGTTGCCGGCGCGACGAAGGCGTCGTGCTGCAGGGCCGGCCGGCACAAGGCGCGCAGCACCTCGGTCTCGCGGCGGGTCAGATCGGCGGCGCCCGCCGACTGCCGAATCGTGACCGTCGGTGACGGGTCCGGATCGGGTCCCAACCCGCCGACCCGGACGCGGACCGAGCCGAAGCTGATCACATCGCCATCCGATAGCACTCGCCGGCCGACGGGTCGGCCGTTGACCCGGGTGCCGTTCGTCGAGAGTCCAAGGTCGGCAACATAAACGTGGGGTCCGCGGCGCACGAGTTCGGCGTGCAGCCGCGAGACGCTCGGATCGCGGAAACTGATGTCGACGCCGGCACTACGCCCAACGGTCGTAACCGGCTGTTCCAGGTCGAAGACCTCGCCGGTAGCTTCCACGCGCAAGTACGGCGTGTCCATGCAACGCGGCGTACCCACGCGGCCCGATCCATACCCTCTGGCGGCAACTGCACACGCTTGCATGACACGCTGAACCGGTGAGGTCGGCGCGGCGGGCGGTGGACCCGTTGATCCCGGTGCTGGCCGTCGGCGCGGTCGGCATCCTGCTCGCCGCGCTGCACCACGCGCGCTCCGGCATGTGGGTTGTGACCGTCGCGCTCGCCGCCGCGGCCGTGCTCCGCCTGGTGCTCGACGAGCGCGCCGCCGGCTCGCTGATCGTGCGCGGCAAGCGGCTCGATGTCGCCGTACTGACCGCGTTGGCGGTTGCCCTCGGCGTTATGGCCGCCGTCACCCCTTGATGGCGCTGCACTAATCTCGTGACGAGGCATGAGATTCGCGGACGCCAGCCAGGAGAGCAGATGACAAGCCATCGCGTGACGTTGATTCCCGGCGATGGCACTGGTCCGGAGCTCACCGAGGCGACCCGCCGCGTGCTCGAGGCAGCGGCGGCCACGACCGGCGCGAGCTTCGACTGGGACGTCCAAGAGGCCGGCATCGACATCATGGAGACGGCGGGCACGCCGCTCCCGGACGCGACGCTGCAGTCGGTGCGCGACACCGGCCTGGCGATCAAGGGCCCGATCACGACGCCGATCGGCACCGGCTTCCGGTCGGTCAACGTCGCGCTGCGTTACGAGCTCGACCTCTACGCCTGCGTCCGGCCGTGCAAGACCTACCAGGGCATGCGCACGCGCTTCGAGCACGTCGACGTCGTCATCATCCGGGAAAACACCGAGGACCTGTACGCCGGGATCGAGTACGCCGCTCACTCGGCGGACGCCGACCGGGTGATCGAGTTCCTCAACGGCCTGCAGGACAAGCAGATCCGTGCGGGCTCCGGCATCTCGATCAAGCCGATGAGCGAGTACGGCTCGGAGCGGATCATCCGCTACGCGTTCGACTACGCCCGCAGCAACGGCCGCAAGCGGGTGCACTGCGTCACGAAGTCCAACATCATGAAGCACACCGACGGCCTGTTCCTGTCGGTCTTCCGCGAGGTCGCCAAGGACTTCCCCGACATCGAGCCATGGGAGAACCTGGTCGACGCCACCTGCATGGGACTGATCCAGCGGCCCGAGGAGTGGGACGTCCTGGTGCTTCCCAATCTCTACGGCGACATCCTGTCCGACCTGACGGCCGGCATGGTCGGCGGTCTGGGCGTCGCGCCCGGCGGCAACATCGGTGACTCGGCCGCGGTGTTCGAGGCCACACACGGCTCGGCGCCGAAGTACAAGGGCCAGAACAAGGTCAACCCGACGGCAATGATCCTGTCCGGGCAGATGATGCTCCGCCATGTCGGCGAGACCAAGGCCGCCGACAACCTCGAACGCGCCGTTGCGGACGTCATCGCCGAGGGCAAGAGCGTCACCTACGACCTCAAGCCCCGACGCGACGACCCGAGCGCCGTGGGCACCAGCCAGTACGCCGACGCGATCATCGAGAAACTCGAAGGGATGAGTGGGTAGTGCCCAAGAAGGTCACGGTCGTGGGGGCTGGCTTCTACGGCTCGACCACTGCGCAACGACTGGCTGAGTACGACGTCTTCGACACCGTCGTGCTGACCGACATCATCGAGGGCAAGCCGGAAGGTCTCGCGCTCGACCTCAACCAGTCGCGTCCGATCGAAGGCTTCGAGACCCAGGTCGTCGGAGTCACGACCGGCACCGATGGCAGCGGCTACGAAGCGACCGCCGGATCGGACATCGTCGTGGTGACGGCCGGGCTACCGCGCAAGCCGGGCATGAGCCGGATGGACCTGATCGAGACCAACGCCAAGATCGTGCGGCAGGTCGCGGAGCAGGTCGCCAAACACTCGCCGAACGCCGTGGTCATCGTGGTGTCGAACCCGCTCGACGAGATGACGGCGCTCACCGCCAACGTGACCGGCTTCCCGAAGTCGCGGGTCCTCGGCCAGGCCGGGATGCTCGACACCGCCCGGTTCACCAACAACGTCGCCGAGGCCGCCGGCGTGCCGGTCAGCTCGGTGACGACGCTCACGCTCGGCTCGCACGGCGACACCATGGTGCCGGTGCCGAGCGCCTGCACCGTCGACGGCAAGCCGCTGTCCGACGTACTCGACGCCGAGACCATCGAGCGGCTGGTACAGCGCACCCGGGACGGCGGCGCCGAGGTCGTGGCGCTGCTGAAGACCGGCTCGGCGTACTACGCGCCGTCGGCGGCGGCCGCGCGAATGGCGCGGGCGGTGGCCGAGGACAGCGGCGCCGTGATGCCGGTGTGCACCTGGGTGGATGGCGAGTACGGCATCTCCGGCGTCTATCTCGGCGTGGAAGCCGAGATCGGTGCGGCGGGCGTGCGTCGGGTGGTCGAGCGCGACCTCACCGACTCCGAGCGCGCCGGCCTGGCCGCCGCCGCCGAGGCCGTCCGAGCGAAGCAGGCCGACGTCGCCAACCTGTAGTCAGGAAGCGTGTGATCGGTTAACGCTGGGGGCGCAGTGATCTGGGTCAGCGTCCTCGTCGTCCTGCTGCTGATCGTCGTCGAAGCCGGTTTCGTCGCCAGCGAGCTGGCGCTGGTCTCGCTGCGCGAAGGCCAGATCAACACGCTGCGCAGCCGCGGTCGGCGCGGCCAGCGGGTCGCCGACCTGGTGCAGAACCCGAACCGCTTCCTGTCGGCCGTGCAGATCGGTGTGACGACCACGTCACTGCTGTCCAGCGCGTTCGGCGCGGTCACGCTGTCGCACTCGGCGGCGAACGGCCTGCAGGACGCCGGCTTGGCGCACGACCCGGCCGAGGTGATCGGGTTCCTCGGCGTCACGTTATTGATCGCCTACGTGACGTTGGTCGTCGGCGAGCTGGCGCCGAAGCGGCTGGCGCTGCAACGGGTGGAAGGCACGGCCGGCGCGGTCGCGCCGTTCCTCGACCGGTTCGCTCGGCTGATGCGCCCGGTGATCTGGCTGCTCTCGGTGTCGACCGACCTCGCGGTGCGGCTGCTCGGCGGTGATCCGTCGTTGAACCGCGAGGCGATCTCCGAAGAAGAGCTGCGTGACCTCGTCGTCGGCCACGAGGCGCTGTCCCGGGACGAGCGCCGGCTGATCGACGAGGTTTTCGAGGCCGGCGGGCGGCAGCTGCGCGAGGTCATGGTTCCGCGCACCGAGGTTGAGTTCTTCGACGCCGGCTGGAGCCTGACCCGCGCGACCAAGCGCGCCCACGAGCTGCCGTTCAGCCGGTTCCCGGTGGTCCGCGGGTCGCACGACGACGTGGTCGGGTTCGTGCACATCCGCGACCTGTACCGGCCGCCGGCCGGCCAGCGCCGCGGCCTGAAGGTCGGCGACCTCGCCCGGGAAGTGGCGCTGCTCCCGGCCACCAAGCAGGTGCTGCCGGCGATGTCCGAGATGCGCCGCAACGGCAACCACCTGGCGGTCGTCGTCGACGAGTACGGCGGCACAGCCGGCATCGTCACGCTGGAAGACCTCATCGAGGAGCTCGTCGGTGACATCCGCGACGAGTACGACGTCGGCAACGAAGACGCCAAGCAGCTGCGGGGCGGCGACGTGGAGGTCGACGGTCTGCTCAACCTCGACGACTTCGCCGACGCGACCGGTGCGACCCTGCCGGATGGACCGTACGAGACCGTGGCCGGTTGCATCATGGCGACGCTGGGGCGGCTGCCGCGCAGCGGCGACGCGGTCGAGGTCGACGGCATCCGGCTGAAGGTGACCAAGCTTGACGGCCGCCGGATCTCGCGGGTGCGGGTCACGCTGCTCGACGAGCCGGCCGACGGCGACCACAAGCCGCCGGGAGAGTCGTAGCAAGATGGTGGCCGTGCCTGCCAATCGTCCCCGTGTGCTGTCCGGCATGCAGCCGACCGCCGACTCGCTGCAGCTCGGCAACTACCTCGGCGCGTTGCGGCAATGGGTCGACATGCAGGAGAACCACGAGGTCTTCTACTTCGTCGCCGACATGCACTCGCTCACGGTCGAGCCCGACCCCGCCGTGCTGCGCCATCGCACCCGCGTGACGGCCGCGCAGTTCCTCGCCGCCGGCGTCGACCCGCAACGGTCCGCGCTGTTCGTGCAGAGCCAGGTGCCGGAGCACGCCCAGCTGGCGTGGGTGCTGGGATGCCTGACCGGCTACGGCGAGGCCAACCGGATGACGCAGTTCAAGGACAAGGCCGGGCGCTCCGGCGGGGGGAACGTCGGCCTGTTCACCTACCCGGTGCTGCAGGCCGCGGACATCCTGCTCTACCAGGCCGACTTCGTCCCGGTCGGAGAAGACCAGCGGCAGCACCTCGAGCTCACCCGCGACCTGGCGCAACGGTTCAACTCGCGGTACGGCGAAACCTTCGTCGTACCTGAGCCCTACATCCCGAAGCAGACGGCCAAGATCTACGACCTGCAGACGGTCGACAAGCAGATGTCGAAGTCGATCGGCGGCGCCGGCTGCATCTGGCTGCTCGACGACCCGAAGGTGATCGAGAAGCGGATCCGCAGCGCGGTGACCGACACCGGCCGCGAGGTCACGTTCGACCCCGAAAGCAAGCCCGGCGTCAGCAATTTGCTCACCATCCTGTCGGCGTTCAGCGGCGACTCGATCCGCACCCTCGAGGAGCGGTTCGCGGGGCGTGGCTACGGCGACCTGAAGAAGGACGTCGCCGCGGCCTTGCTCGACTGGGTGGTGCCGTTCCAAGCACGGATCAAGCACTGGCTGGACGACGCCGGCGCCATCGACGAGGTGCTGACGAACGGCGCCGCGACGGCCGCCGAGGTCGCAAGCCGCACCCTGGCCGCCACCTATGAGGCCGTCGGCTTCCTGCCCGCCCGGTCATGACATCCAGTCCGCCCGACCGCAACATCGGGGTGGCGCTGGGGATCCCGGAGCCGTACGGCTCGGAGTTGCAGGCCTGGCGGGAACGGCTCGGCGACCCGAACGCGCACCGGATCGTGCCGCACATCACGCTGCTGCCGCCGACGCTGGTCGCGAGCGAGCAGCTCGACGACATCGAAGAGCACCTACGGGCCGTCGCGGCGGCCAGCCGGCCGTTCGACATCCGGCTGCGGGGCTCGGCCACGTTTTTGCCGATCTCGTCGGTGGTATTTGTCCCGCTCGTGCAGGGAATCGCGGAATGTGAGCAGCTCGCTGCGGCGGTTCGCCGCGGGCCGCTGCGCCGCGACCTGAACTTCCCCTACCACCCGCATGTCACCGTGGTGCACGACCTTCCCGACGAAGCGCTGTACCGCGGCTGGACCCAGCTGACGTCGTACGAAGCCGCGTTTCGCGCGTTCGGCCTGACGCTGTTCGAGCAGGGCCCGGACCTCACCTGGCGGCCGCAGCGTGACTTCACCTTCGGCGGCGGGGGTCTTCCCGGACCGGCGGAGCGGCGGTCCGCGCGCGAGGGCGAAGGCTGGTGAAGCTACTCGACCGGATCGACGAGGCGCAGGAAGACCGGCCGTGGCTGGCCTTCCCGGTGGCGGTGGTGAAGAAGTTCACCGACGACTCGTCGGGCAACCTGGCGGTGCTGATCACCTACTACACGTTCTTCTCGATCTTCCCGCTGTTGCTGGCGCTGGCGTCGATCCTCGGCTTCGTCCTGCATGGCCACCCGTCGTGGCAGGCGAAGGTGGAGCAGTCGGCCCTGTCCAACTTCCCGTTGATCGGCAAGGCACCGTTGCCCAAGAGCGGCAGCATCGCCGCCATCGTCATCGGCACGCTGCTGGCGCTCTACAGCGGGCTCGGCGTCGCGAAGGCGGCGCAGACGGCATGGAACACGATCTACTGCGTGCCGGAGTCGGGCCGGCCGGGGTTCCTGTCCAACAACCTGCGGGCGTTGCGGCTCGTCGTGGTTGGTGGTCTCGGCATGATCGTGACGACCATCGTGGCGGGCACGGTCACGAGCGGTACGGCGGTCGGAATCCCCGTCGGTTGGGGATTGACCGTGCTCGGGATCGTCGTCGCGTTCCTGCTGAACACGCTGTTGTTCACCGTCGTCTTCCGCTGGCTGACGGTGCGGGACGTCACGGTGCGGGAGACGCTGCCCGGAGCCGCCGTCGCGGCGGCCGGATTAGCGATCCTGCAGGCGGTCGCGTCGGCGTTCATCTCACACAAGCTGAAGAGCGCGCGCGCAACCTACGGCTCGTTCGGCACCGTGATCGTGTTGCTGTCGTGGTTCTACTTGCAGTCGCAGGTGGTGCTGCTCGCCGGACAGGTGAACGTGGTCCGCCAAGACAAGTTGTGGCCCCGCTCCCTCAGGAGCGGGTGATCAGACGGCGCGGACCTTTTCGGCCTGCGGTCCCTTCTGCCCCTGCGTCACTTCGAACTCGACGCGCTGACCTTCATCCAGCGACTTGTAGCCGTCCATCTCGATCGCGCTGTAATGGACGAAGACGTCACTGCCCCCGTCGACGGCGATGAAGCCGTAGCCCTTTTCGCCGTTGAACCATTTCACCGTGCCTTGCGCCACTTTCAACCCCAGCTGTTCGATCCTCACCCCGCCAGGTCGGCGGAGCGCCGCCGCTCCGGGGAGGAGCGGCAGGTGGACAATACACGCAAGTCGATCATCGCAACAGCAGCGTTTGGCTCACCGTGGCGGCAGCCGGTAGCGCAGCCGCCGCCGGCGTCGTACCTGCCGTCGCCGGGTGACCACCGCACCGACCGCGACGAACGCGACGCCGGTGGTCGCGAACGTCACGGGCGACAGCCCGAAACCGGAGTGATGCCCGACCAGCTGGACCGCGGGCTGCGCCGCCGGTGCGTGGTGCGTCGGCGGCTGCCGGGGACCGACCAGCGTGCCGACCGGCGTCACCTTGCCGGTCGCCTGGAAGCCCCAGTTCAGCAGGGCGCGTGCCATCGGCCAGAAGTCGGGATTGGCATGCATCAATGTGACCAGGATGGTCTGACCGCCGCGGGTTGCCGCGCCGATGTAAGTGCCCTGCGCCGCCACCGTGTAGCCGTTCTTCACGCCGATCGCGCCGCGGTAGCTGGTGAGCAGGTAGTTGTGCGTGAAGATCTGGAAGTGCTTGTGGTGCGGCGCCGGCACGGTGCTGCGCACGGTCCCGATGTACTTGCGAAACGCCGGGAGCTGCAGCCCGGCGCGCGCGATCAGCGCCAGGTCGTACGCCGACGACGACTCGCCGTTGCCGTCGAGTCCGCTCGGTGTCTTCGCCACGGTGTCGTCGGCTTGCAGGTAGCGCGCGGTCGCGTTCATGTCTCGCAATGTCTGCGCTGTGCCGCCGTTCGCCTGGGCGAGTGCATCGGCCGCGTCGTTCGCGCTGACGACGAGCATGCACTGGAACAGCTTGCGCACGGTGTAGCGCATCCCGGGAACCAACCCGACCTTGCTGCCGTCGACGCCCGCGTCGTGCTGCGTGACCATCACCTGCCGGTTGGGATCCAGCCGGGGCAGCAACGTCACCGCGGTCAACGTCTTCAACGTGCTGGCCGGCAGGAACTTCTCGTGCGGCGCTTTGGCCGCCAGCACGTCACCGGTGGTCAGGTTGGCGACCAGCCAGGAGGAGGCCGGCAGGGCGCTCGGCGGAGGTAGCGGCGGCGCGCCCGCGTCGGGGCGCACCACCACGCCGTGGCTGGCGAGCAGCGGGCCACCGATGGTGGCTGAGCCGGAGGACGCCACCGCCGGCGCCTCGGAGACGCCACAGGCGAGCGCGGCGGCCGCGAGCACAGCCGCGAGTCGACGGGCGGACATCGGCGATCACGTTACCGGCTGACGGCGGTGCGATGTCGGAGGTGCCGTTGGCGGCGGCAGCCGGCGTGTGGTGTCGTCGGGGCATGCAGATCCCGTTTGCGTCGTCGCCGCGCAGCAGCCTGGGGATCGAGTGGGAGCTCGAACTGGTCGACCTCGCCAGCCGGGAGCTGCACAGCGCCGCGAGCGAGATCCTCGACGAGCTGGCCGGTGACGCGCCGGAGCACCCGAAGGCGAAGCACGAGCTGCTCGAGTCGTGCGTCGAGGTCATCACCGGGGTGTCCGGGACCGTCGCCGAGGCGCTGCTCGACCTGGCGGCGACGGTCGCCGAGGTCGGCGACGCGGCCGCGGCCCGCGGCTTGGGCCTGATGTGTTCCGGAACCCACCCGACGACCGACTGGGCGAGCCAGCAGATCAGCCCGAACCCGCGCTACGCGCAGCTCGTCGAGGACATGCAGTGGCTGGCGCGGCGGCTGCAGATCTTCGGCGTGCACGTCCACGTCGGTGTCCGGTCGCCGGACAAGGTGATCCCGATCGTCAATGCGCTCACGGCGTACATCCCTCACTTTCTCGCGCTGTCGGCGTCCTCGCCGTACTGGATCGGCACCGACACCGGCTTGGCCTCGGCGCGCAGCAAGGTGTTCGAGGGCCTGCCGACAGCAGGCGTGCCCTACCAGCTGTCCGGCTGGGACGACTTCGAGCAGTTCATGGCGACGCTGATCTCGGCGCAGACGATCCATTCGGTGCGCGAGGTGTGGTGGGACATCCGGCCGCATCCGACGTTCGGAACTGTCGAGCTGCGGATCTGCGACGGCCTGCCGACGCTCTACGAGATCCGCTGGGCCGCGGCGCTGTCGCAGTGTCTCGTCGAGATGCTGAGCACCCAGCTCGACCGGGGCTACACGCTGCCGGTGCCGAAGGGCTGGACGGTGCGGGAGAACAAGTGGCGGGCGGCCCGCTACGGCATCGACGCCGACGTGATCGTCGGTGAGGACGGCAGCACGCGGCCGTTGCGCGAGCTCATCGGCGAGCTGGTGGACGAGCTGTCGCCGATCGCCGACCGGCTCGAGTGCTCCGAGGAGCTGCAACGCGCGAAGCAGATGCTCGACATCGGGCCGAGCTATCTGCGGCAGCGGCGCGCCGCCGCCGACGCCGACGGCAAGCTGACCGCGGTCGTGGACCACCTGGTGGCGGAGATGCGCGCCGGGCGGCCGGTCGGGTCATGACGGTCGTCGACGAGTTCCTCGCCGCGCACGGCCAGCGACTGGTCGAGGTGCGACGCGACCTGCACGCCCACCCCGAGCTGAGCCGCGAGGAACGCCGGACGACGACGCTGGTCCACGACGCGCTGGCGCATGTCGGCCTGTCGCCGCGCGTGCTGCCCGGCGGCACCGGCCTGCTGTGTGACATCGGGCCCGCGCCGGCGCGGATCGCGCTGCGCGCCGACCTCGATGCGCTGCCGATCCCGGACCTCACCGGCACCCGCTACCGGTCGACCGTCGACGGCGTCTCGCACGCCTGCGGCCACGATGTGCACACGACGGTGGTGCTCGGAGCCGGGCTGGCGCTCGCCCGGCTCGCCACCGACGGCGGCCTGCAGCGTGGCGTGCGGCTGATCTTTCAGCCGGCCGAGGAGGCGCTGCCGGGTGGCGCGCTCGACGTGATGGCCGCCGGCGGCTTGGACGGCATCGAGCGGATCTATGCGCTGCACTGCGACCCGTCGCTCGACGTCGGCACGGTCGGGTTGCGGGTCGGTCCGATCACGTCGGCCAGCGATCACGTCGAGGTGCGGCTGGCCGGTCCGGGTGGGCACACCGCCCGGCCGCATCTGACGGTTGACCTGGTCGCTGCACTCGGCGCGGTCGTGACGCAGACGCCCGGGTTGCTGGCACGCCGGGTCGACCCGCGCGGCGGCGTGCTGCTGGTCTGGGGTCAGGCCGCGGCCGGCACCGCCGGCAACGTCATCCCGCGCACCGGTGTGGCCCGCGGGACCGTGCGCACGCCGTCTCGCGAGCTGTGGGCGACGTTGCCGCCGCAGCTGGAGAAAGTGGTCCGCGAGGTCGCAGCGCCGTACGGCGCGAGCGTCGAGGTCAGCTACACCCGCGGCGTGCCGCCCGTGGTCAACGACGCCGAGTCGGTGGCGGCGCTGGCGACTGCGGTGCGGTCGGATCCGAAGATCGGGACGGCGACCGACACCGCGCAGAGCCTGGGCGGCGAGGACTTCGGGTGGTACGCCGAGGAGGTCCCAGGCGCGCTCGCCCGGCTCGGTGTCCGCCCGATCGGCAGCAGCGGGTCGCTCGACCTGCATCAGTCGAACTTCGACGTCGACGAGCGGTGCATCGCGGTCGGTGTCCGGCTGCTGGTCGGAGTCGCGTCGGCACCGGCCTGACGGCACCGGCCGGGGCGACAATGGAGTCGTGACCACCAGCATCGCGATCCTCGGGGGCGGTCCGGGCGGTTACGAAGCGGCGCTGGTCGCCGCCCAGCTTGGGGCCGACGTCACCATCGTCGACCGTGACGGGCTCGGTGGCGCGTGCGTGCTCGCCGACTGCGTCCCGTCGAAGACCCTGATTGCCACCAGCGAGTCGATGACGACGTTCGCGGGCAGCGAGCAGCTGGGCGTGCGGCTGCGCAGCGGCAGCCACGCCGACGAGCAGGTCAGGGTCGACGCGGCCGCCGTGAACGCCCGGGTGAAGGCGCTGGCGGTCGCCCAGTCGATGGACATCACGTTCCGGGTCAGCCAGGAAGGCATCCGGGTGATCCGCGGAGTCGGCTGCTTCGACGGTCCCGGGCGGCTCATCGTGAAGAGCGACGACGGCGAGGAGGTGCTGCATCCCGACGTGGTCCTCATCGCGACCGGCGCGGCGCCCCGGACGCTGCCGGACACCGAAGTCGATGGCGAGCGGATCCTGAACTGGCAGCAGGTCTATGACCTGCAAGAGCTGCCCGAACACCTGGTCGTCGTCGGCTCCGGCGTCACCGGTGCCGAGTTCGCCAGCGCCTACCTCGCGCTCGGCAGCCAGGTCACGCTGGTCTCCAGCCGTGACCGGGTCATGCCGAGCGAGGACGCGGACGCCGCGCTGCTGATCGAGGACGTCTTCACCCGCCGCGGCATGCACCTGGTGAAGCGGTCTCGGGCGGCGAGTGTCCGACGCACCGGTGACGGCATCGAGGTCAAGCTGCAGGACGGCAATACGGTGTCCGGGTCGCACTGCCTGATCGCGGTTGGATCCGTCCCGAACACCGGCGACCTCGGGCTGGATACCGTCGGCGTTGCCACCGACGAGCGCGGCTACGTGGTCGTCGACCGGGTGTCACGGACCAACGTGCAGGCGGTGTACGCCGCGGGCGACTGCACGGGGTTGCTGCTGCTCGCGTCGGTCGCGGCGATGCAAGGGCGGACCGCGATGTGGCACGCGCTCGGCGACGCCGTGCTTCCGCTGCGGCTGAAGACGGTGGCGGCGAACGTGTTCACCGACCCCGAGATCGCGACGGTCGGCATCGGCCAAGCGGTGGCCGCCGAGAACCCCGCCGGCATCCACCAGGTCAAGCTGCCGTTGGCGACCAACCCGCGCGCGAAGATGCAAGGCATCGTCGACGGCTTCGTCAAGCTTTACTGCCGAGCCGGGACGGGCGCGGTTCTCGGCGGCGTCGTCGTCGCGCCGCGGGCGAGTGAGTTGATCCTGCCGGTGTCCGTCGCCGTGCAGCACGGCCTCACCGTCGACCAGCTCGCGCACTCGTTCTCGATCTATCCGTCGCTGTCGGGGAGCATCACCGAAGCGGCGCGCCAGCTACACCTGGTGGTGCAGGACTGACCGCTCGGCATGGCCGGGCAGATGCAGCCAGGCGTGCCACATCCCCTTGGCGTACGGCGGCCGGAAGCTGTACTCCTGCCAGCCCAGCCGCGGGTCGCGGCGTACCTCGGTCGGCACCGGCCCGACCGACACCAGCGCGATGTCCTCGCCCCCGTCGCGCGCCAACCGGTCGACGCCGGCGGCGGTGTTGGGTGCGTCGGGACAGTGCGCCAAGAACGAGATCGGTCCCGCCTCGTGACCCTGCACGAGGCAGTGGCCGTCGACGCCGTGGTCGTTGACGTAGTCGGCCACCGCCGCCATCTGCGTGCTGGAGTGCTCCCGCATGACGTTGAGGCTGTGGACCACATGGGCCTGCACGACCTCGTTCCCGGCCAGCACGGCCGCGACCGCTCCGACGGCCACCGCGGGCCACAGCGGTCGCCAGCCGATCCGCCGGACGACCGCTCGTCGCGCGAGCAGCGTCGTGACGATCCAGCCGAGACCTTCGGCGACCGGCAGGGCGAGCAGCGCGTAGCTGGGCTCGAGGAACCGCGGTGCGGAGTAGTCGATCGCGATCAAATACTGCGCCGCGATGGCGAGGGCCGCCGCCGTGACGACGACATGGGCTCGGAGCCAGCCGATCCCCCGGCCGGCGAACCAACCGAGACCCACCAGTGGCGGCAGGGCGAACCACCACAGCTGGGTCGTCAGCGGCGAGTGTGGCCGGCAGCCGCGCCGGCACAGGATGGGGCCGGCCAGGGTGCGGAACTGGTCGCCGAGCGCCCAGTGCAGGCCGCCGGTGTTCTCAGCGCTGGCGGCGCGGAACCGCGCGATCGGGCCGCCGTAGCTGACGTATGCCTCGATGATCCACTCCGCCCAGCCGACGGCCAGCCCCAGGACCAGCACGGTCACGATCACGCCGCGTTGCCGTCTCGTCGGCCCCCGGAGCAGCAGGGCAGCGACGACCAGCGGGACGAGCAGGAACAGGCTGTCCGACGGCCGGATCAGGGCGGTGAGTGCCAGCGCCAGGCCGGCGTACCAGATGTGGCGCCGGCGATCCGGGCGCTGCACGGCCAGCAGCATCCAGCCCGACGCGGCCAGTGCGCCGTAGGCGACGTACTGGTTCGGCATCGCCTCGTAGCTGTAGTAGATGCCAACCCACAGGCCGGACCACAGCGCAGCGGCCGCGGGGATCACGAAGCTGCGGCGCAGCCGGAGCCAGGGCAGGAACGCAAGGTAGAGGCCGACGCCGGACAGCAGCGCCAGCCACAGCCGCATCACCGTCTCCGAGCCCGAGATCAGTGACGCCGGAGCGGTCAGCAGGGTCAGGCCGCGGGCGCGCGGCGCCGTGAACACGCCGGTCGGCGAGTGCGGGTCGATCTGCCGGATGTAGACCGTCTCGTCCCAGCCGTAACCCGGGTGCAGGCCGCGCAGGATCAACGGTGAGACCGCGTGCAGCACGCATACGACGATCAGCACCGTCCGGACGCGATCGGCGGTCAGCACCGCGCGCACTCGTGGACCCATGCATGGGGAACGATCCGAGCCGAGGCTGAAGAGTTGCTGAGCGGTCGGGACCGCCGCGCACTAGCCGATCGAGCAGATTACGGTGCCGGACGAGACGACGTCGCCGACGACCGCGCTGAGCCCGCTGACCGTGCCCGCCTTGTGGGCGTTGATCGGCTGCTCCATCTTCATGGCTTCGAGGACGACGACCAGGTCGCCGGGCTCGACTGGGTCGCCGTCGGCGACCGCGACCTTGACGATCGTGCCCTGCATCGGCGCGGTCACCGCGTCGCCGTCGGCGGCGCTGTCCTGCGAGCGAGCGCGCTGCGACGGCGGTGGCCGCCGACCGGCCGGCCGCCCGGGTGCAGCGGTCGCGAAGCCCTCGGGGAGCGAGACCTCGAGTCGGCGCCCGGCGACCTCGACAGTGATCCGCTCGCGCGGCGCCGGCTCGCCGGTCGCGGTGGCGGGAAACGGCGCGACCGATCCGGTCCACTCGGTCTCGATCCAGCGGGTGTGCACCGTGAACGGCTTGTCGCCGGCGGGCGCGAACGCCGGGTCGTCGAGCGCCATCCGGTGAAACGGGATGATGGTCGGCATCCCGTCGACGACGAACTCGTCCAGTGCCCGCCGCGATCGGGCGATCGCCTCGTGCCGGTCGACGCCGGTGACGATCAGCTTCGCCAGCAGCGAGTCGAATGCGCCGGGCACGGTATCGCCTTCGACATAACCGGCGTCGACTCGCACGCCGGGCCCGCTGGGCAATCGCCACTGCGTGATCCGGCCCGGCGCGGGCAGGAAGTCGCGGCCGGCGTCCTCGGCGTTGATCCGGAACTCGATGGCGTGGCCCCGCGGTGTCGGGTCGATGCCGGACAGCCGTTGGCCGTCGGCGATGGCGAACTGCGCGCGCACCAGGTCGACGCCGCTAGTCTCCTCGGTCACCGGGTGCTCCACCTGGAGCCGGGTGTTGACCTCGAGGAACGAGATCGCCCCATCGGGAGCGACCAGGAACTCGCAGGTGCCGGCGCCGACGTAGCCGGCGGCCTTCGCGATCGCCTTGCTGGCGGAGTAGAGCCGCTCCCGCTGCTCGTCGCTCAGGAACGGCGCGGGCGCCTCCTCGATCACCTTCTGGTTGCGCCGCTGCATCGAGCAGTCGCGGGTGCCGGCCACCGTGACGGTGCCGTGTTGGTCGGCCAGGATCTGCGTCTCGACGTGGCGCGGCCGGTCGAGGAACCGCTCGACAAAGCACTCGCCGCGACCGAACGCCGCGACGGCCTCGCGCACCGCGCTGTCGTACAGCTCGGCTGCCTCGTCGCGGCTGCGCACCACCTTCAGGCCGCGGCCGCCGCCGCCGAAGGCCGCCTTCACGGCCACCGGCAGGCCGTGCTCGTCGATGAACGCCAGCACCTCGTCGACACCGCCGACCGGATCCGGCGTGCCCGGCGTCAGCGGCGCACCGACGTCGGCGGCGATGTGCCGGGCCTGCACCTTGTCGCCGAGCGCATCGATCGCCGAAGGCGGTGGTCCGATCCAGGTCAGGCCGGCGTCGGCAACCGCCGCGGCGAACGCCGCGTTCTCCGACAGGAAGCCGTAGCCCGGGTGGACCGCGTCCGCGCCGGCCCGGCGCGCGATCTCGACCACCTTCGCGATGTCGAGATAGGTCTCGCTCGGTGCATCACCGCCGAGGGCATAGGCCTCGTCCGCCAACCGCACGTGCAGCGCATCGAGATCGGCGTTGGCGTAGATCGCGACGCTGGTCAATCCCGCATCGCGGCAGGCGCGCGCCACCCGGACCGCGATCTCGCCACGGTTGGCGATCAGCACCTTGCGCACGCTGATCACCTTATTGATGGCAAGTGCGTGCCATGCTCGCGGGCGTGACCGACGTGCCGTTCTCGAACTATCAGAACGAGATCTACCTCAACGGGACCGCCGGGATCGTCCCGGAGTTTCCGCTGGAACCGGCCGCGTTGGAGGCTGCGGCGCAGCAGGCGTTCGAGCCGAAGGCGTTCGGCTACGTCGCGGGAAGTGCCGGCACCGAGTCGACTGCGCACGCGAACCGGCGGGCATTCGCCGACTGGCAGATCGTGCCGCGGTTCCTGTGCGACGTCAGCGTCCGCGACCTCGCGACGTCGGTGCTGGGTACGCCGCTGCCGGCGCCGGTCGCACTCGCCCCGGTGGGCGTGCAGGGCATCGTGCATCCCGAGGCGGAGCTCGCCGTCGCCCGCGCGGCGGCGTCGGTCGGCATCCCGATCACGTTGTCGACGGTGTCGTCGTACACCCTGGAGGAGGTCGCTGCGGCGGGAGGCGACGGACCGCGGTGGTTCCAGCTGTACTGGCCCCGCGACCGCGAGGTTGGCGCGTCGCTGTTGAGCCGGGCCCGGGCGGCGGGATTCAGTGCGCTGCTGCTCACCTTGGACACCTTCATCCTCGCCTGGCGACCGCGCGACCTGATGGCGGCGTACCTGCCGTTCCTCACCCGGCTCGGCCTCGCGAACTACGAGTCCGACCCAGCCTTTCTTGCCGGGCTCGGCCGCAAGCCGGACGAGGATCCGGTCGCGACGGTGCTGCACTGGCAAGGGATGTTCGGTGACCCGGCGAACACCTGGGCCGACCT
>DASZPL010000003.1:0-15273 GCA_035550315.1 Mycobacteriales bacterium
CGAGGTGGTTCCCCGCGCCGGCTCGGTGCGGCTGCTGGTCGGCGACGTGCGAGGCAAGGGACTGACCGCGATCCGGATCGCGACGATCGTGTTGGGGGAGTTCCGCGCCGCGGCGGCCGATCTGCCCGACCTCGCCGAAGTCGCGCGGCAGATGGACCGCCGACTGCGGCCGTACCTGTCGGAGGAGGACTTCGCGACCGCGGTTCTGGCCGAGGTGCGCGACGACGGCGCCTACTCGGTCGTGTCCTGCGGGCATCCCGCGCCGCAGCTGTTCGTCGGCGGCAGCGGCGGCGAGCTGTCCGTCGTCCACGCGCTGCCCCTCGGGCTCGGCGCCGCGCCCACCGCGACGTCGGGCTGGCTCAACCCCGGCGACCGGCTGTTGCTCTACACCGACGGGGTCAACGAGACCCGGGACGAAGCGGGAACCTTCGTCGACCTCAACTGGGTGGTCTCCCCGCTGGAGTCAGGCGACCTGCAGTACTCCCTCGACGAGGTGCTCGAGCGGCTCCACCGCTTCGCCGGCCGCCGGCTCAGCGACGACGTCGCGCTCCTGGCGGCCGAGTACCGGCCCTGACCGTGACCGGCGTTCGGTCAGCTGGCCAGTCCGGGACGGCCGTAGACGTTCGCCGGCGTCTCGACGTGGATCGGCTTGCCCCAGTCCTCGAAGGTCTCGGTGATCGTCGTGGTGCGGTTTGCGGCGTCGAACTCGACCGGCAGGCCGGTCTGCTTGCTGATCCACAGCGTCGCGTGTGACCCCTTCGGCGACCCGGGGCCGGTGCCCTCCCCGGAGATGCCGTAGACCGTCACCCCCGCGAGGGTCTTGGTCGGGGTGCGGGTCAGCGGCCCGCTCAGCTCGTCGGCGTACAGGGTCGAGGAGATGGTCACACCCGCGGTGATCGTCCGGTAGCCGGCCTGACCCGCGACGAGTGGCAGCCACTTGCCGTGCAGCGCCTGCACCTCCTGGGGCGTGATGCCGTAGATCGCCAAGCCCTTGGCGTCGCCATTGAGGTAGGTCGTCGGACCGATGACCCGCACCTTCACGTTGCCGCCGTTGATCGTGATGTGTTGGCTGCCGACCCGTACGCCGTCGTAGTCGTCGAAGGTCGCCGTGCCGCTCTTCTTGGAGACGTTCTTCGCGACGGTGTGGACGGTGTGCTGGGCGATCGCGCGCCGGAAGGTGGCGGCGAGCTCGGTCGCGAGCTTGGTGGTCGGTGTCGGGGCTGAGCTCGGCGTCGTACCGGCGCCACCGGGTGACGGCGGCGGGCTCACCGGGACCACGGACGAGGTGCCAGGCGGGGTGCTGGGTGGCGAGACCGGGGTGGCAGGCGCGGTGACCGGCGCGCCGCCGGAGGTCGCGGAGCCTGACGAGGACGAGGCGGAGCGGCCGATCGCGACGCCGGTGCCTGCCAGCGCCACGACGACGGCGGCGCCGGCGATCAGGGTGGTGGTACGCAGAGCTGGCACGAGTAGCGAGGCTACGCGGCGATGCGAATGACACATCGGTAGCGCTGTAGCGGCAGCGGTGGCACATCGCGCTAGTGGTGGGCAGGGGCGGGGTCGAACCGCCGACCTTCCGCTTTTCAGGCGGACGCTCGTACCAACTGAGCTACCTGCCCTCGCGACGTACGCCGCAGAGACCGCACGAGTCTATGGGTACGGCGCGCGCGGCCAGAAAACGGACACTCACCCCTACAGGACCCCAGACATGCTGTCGAAGCATGTAACGGCTCGATAACGCTACAAGATCACCACGTTCGGTCCTTCTCAAATACACGGGGTCCCCAGACATGCACCGTGCCCGAATCCGGGCTGCGGTCGCCGTGCTTGCGTCGGTCGTCGCCTTCGGCGTGCCCGGACCGCAGACCGCGACCGCCGCGCCAGCCGCTCGAAGCTTCTCCTACACCCACGGCTACGACGTGTCGTGGCCGCAGTGCAGCGGGCGCTCCGCGAGGAGCATGCCGGCCGGGCGACCGGCGTACGTCATCCTCGGGCTGACCCACGGCACCGGGCACACCGTGAACCCGTGTCTGCGCTCGCAGCTGCGGTGGGCCGGCATGCACGGCGCGCTGGTCGGCGGGTACCTGGTCGCCTCCTACCCCACCCACCGTCAGCGCGCCCAGTCCGGACGTGGCCTGTACGGGCGCTGCCATCGGCGGTTGCTGTGCCGGTTGCGCAACGACGGGGCGGGCCAGGTCCACGACGCGCTGTCGACGATGCGCCGGATGCACATGCGCTCGCCGATGGTGTGGCTGGACGTGGAGTTCCGCCACCAGCAGCCGTGGACGCGCAACCACCGCCGCAACCGCGCGGTCCTCGAGGGGATGGTCCGGGCGCTGCACCACAACCATCGGCGCTTCGGCGTCTACACGACCGGCTACATGTGGCGGGTGATCGCGGGCCGCTATCGGCTCGACGTACCGCAGTGGTTGCCGTCGGGACGGGCGGGTGCCTCACGCACCAAGCCGATGTGCCGACAGACCGCCACCGGCGGCATCACCTGGCTGGTGCAGTACACCGCGCGCCTCGACCAGGACCTGACCTGCCCGGTCCTGGGGGCGCTCAACTCGCACCTTCGTGGCGCCGGTTCGCGGTCGCTGCTGACGAGGATCGTCGCCCGCGTCTGAGCGCTGCGGTTCCCGCGATAAGAACGTTCTCATTTGTGGGAAAACCGGACACGTTCTAGATAACGATTGATTCATCGTTTGCCGTCGGGCATTGCCGCGAACGTTTTCGCGGCCCTATGGTGCGCCGAGGAGCGGATCATCCGGGTCGCCCAGCGGAAGCGAGGAAGTGCGAATGCTTCGTGCGTCGAGAACGTCTCTAGTTGGTCTGGTAGCCCTTGCGGCGGTCGCGAGCGCGTGTAGCAGCAGCTCCTCCGGCGGCACACCCAGCAGCAACTCGTCGTCGACCACTTCCGCGGCAGGCACCATCACCGTCGGTCTGCTGACGGACGTGACCGGCACCGCGGCATCCGGTGAGAACAACGTGCAGGACGGTGTGAAGGCCGGCATCTACGTCGCCAAGCAGGACGGCTACAACATCAAGTACGTCGTCGGCGACACGACGAGCACACCGGCCGGGGCCCTCGCTGCCGCGCAGAAGCTGGTCAACCAGGACCACGTCAACGTCGTGCTCGCGTCGTCGGCGATGACCTTCGGCGCCGCGCAGTTCCTCGCACAGAAGCAGGTGCCGGTCGTCGGCGCCGCGATCGACGGACCGGAGTGGGTGAGCGCGCCGAACATGGTCTCGGTCGCGGGCCCGATCGACACCACCAAGGTGACGACGGTCGGCGGGAACTTCTTCAAGACCGTCGGCGCGACCAACGTCGGGTCCCTCGGGTACGGCGTCTCGCCCACCTCGTCGGAGTCGGCGAAGGCCACCGCGATCTCGGTGCAGGCGGTCGGGCTGAAGGCCGGCTACACCAACGCCAAGCTCGCGTTCGGCAGCACCGACGTACAGCCGATCGCGCTGGCGATGAAGCAGGCCGGAGTGGACGCGCTCGCTCCGCAGGTCGACCCGAACACGTCATTCGCGCTGGTCGGCGCGCTTGCGCAGCTCGGCGTGAAGATCAAGGCGGTGCTGCTGCCGATCGGGTACGGCGGTGACCTGCTCAACGCGGGTGCGGCGGCGCTCCAAGCGGCGCAGGGTGCGTACTTCATCATCTACTTCGAGCCGGTCGAGATGAACACGCCGGGTACGCAGAAGTTCCTCGCAGCGTTGAGCGCGGTCGGCGGGACGCAGCACCCGGGCCTGCCGACCTACACCGGCTACACCTCGATCCTGCTGCTGGAGGCGGCGTTGAAGACCGCGGGCGCCAACCCGTCGAACACCGCCCTCATCACCGCGCTGCGCGGCGTCACGAACTTCGACGCGGGCGGCCTGACCAGCAAGCCGTACACGCCGAGCGACCCGAGCAACGTTGCCGGCCCGAACAACTGCTACTACGTCGTGCAGCTCGAGGGCGAGAAGTTCAACGTCGTGAAGGGCCTCGACCCGGTCTGCGGCACCGTGATCGCCGGCAAGACCGTCAGCGCGGGGTAGCCGCTCCGGTTACGTTTCGTGGGGGTCGCGCCGGGCGACCCGCGGCCCCCACGCAGACCGTCGCGGCGCGAAAGGGAGCGTGATGCTCGGCTACGTCCTGGCGGGCCTCGCGTTGGGTTCGATCTACGCGATCGCCTCGGCCAGCTTGGTCGTCACCTTCGTCTCCTCCGGCGTACTGAACTTCTCCTTCGCCGCGATGGCCTACACGGTCGCGCGGTTCTACTTCTACTTGAACTCCCAGCACGGCTGGGGCACCGACACCGCGGGCGTCGTGTCGCTGCTGGTGTTCGCTCCGGCCCTCGGCGTGGCGTTGTACTTCGCGTTGTTCCGTTTCCTTCGCGGCAAGTCCAGCCTCACCAAGCTGGTCGCGACGATCGGGCTCTACGTCGCGCTGCCCGCCCTCATGAACCTGTGGGTGGGCGACCAGGCGATCACCACCGCACCGGGCCTCGCCGCGCTGACCGACAAGCCCTACCACTTCTTCGGTACGCCGGTCACCACCGACCAGGTGATCACCTACGGGTTCCTGGTCTTCGTCGTCCTCGCCGGTACGTTGCTGCTGCGCCGGACCGACCTCGGCTTGAAGGTGCGCGCCACCGTCGACTCCGAGGCGCTGGTTTCGCTGTCCGGGACGAACCCGGGCCGGGTTGCGGTGGGCGTGTGGGCGGTGACGACGTCTCTTGCGGGCCTCGCCGGGATCCTCGCCGCCCCGAGCCAGGAGCTCAGCGTCGGCGGGATGACGGCACTGATGGCGGCGGCGTTCGCGCCGGTGCTGGTCGCACGCCTGCGGTCGCTGGCCGGTGCCGTCGCTGCGGCGCTGGCGATGGGCGTGGTCACCGACGTGATCCAGAAGTACCTGCCCGTCGACAGCAGCTGGACGGCGACGATCGTGCCGAGCATCCCGTTCGCCTTCATGTTCGTCGCGCTCGTCGTCTACACGATCCGGTACGGGTCACTGCAGGAAGACGCGGGGGTCGCCGGACCGTTGGACAAGGCGGTCAAGCCCGCCAACGAGGACGCCGACCTCGCCGCAGCGGAAGCAGCGTCGTTGACCCTGCGCGGGGCGTTGCTCGCCGCGACCCCGCTCGTCGTCGTTGCGCTGCTGCCGTTGCTGTTCAAGGGTTCGCCGTACTGGCTCGGCCTGATCGCGACCGGGCTGTGTTACTCGCTGACCTTCCTCACCTTCACGCTGGTGACCGGCGAGGGCGGCATGTTGTGGTTGTCGCAGATCAGCTTCGCGGGCGCGGGCGCGCTGCTGACCGGCCAGTTCTCGGTCCACCTTCACGCGCCGGTCCTGGTCGCAGTGCTGATGGCGGCGTGCGTCGCTGCGGCTGCGGGGGCGGCGATCGGGCTGGTCACGATCAAGCTGGGTGAGCTCTACGTCGCGATCGCGACGCTGACGTTCGCGCTGCTCGTCGACGGGTTGGTCTTCACCCGGCCGCGCTTCCTGCAGGGCGGGATCGGTGTCTTCCTCAGTCGGCCGGGTTTCGCCGCCAGCGACGAGAAGTTCTCCTACCTCACCCTCGCGGCCTTCGCGATCTTCGCGCTTCTCACGGTGAACCTGCGGCGCTCGACGAGCGGGTTGGCGCTGCGCGCCGTTCGCGACAGCGCGACGGCGTCCCGGACGCTCGGCCTGTCGGTGCTGCAGATGAAGGTCATCACCGGCGCCGTCGCGGCCTTCGTGGCCGCGGTGGGTGGTGGCTTCCTCGCGATGAACTCCTACGTCGCCCAGCCGCTGTCCTACCCGCCGTTCCTCGGCCTGGTGTGGCTCGCGGTCGTGGTGACCCTCGGCGTCCGGTCGCTGACCGCGGCCGCGCTCGCCGGGTTGACCTTCACCCTGCTCCCCGGCGTGTTCTCGACCTACGTGCCGCTTCGCTGGGCGGATGTCCCCACGATCCTGTTCGGGCTGGGCGCGATCTCGGTCGCCCGCCATCCGGAAGGCGTCGTCGCGCAGCAGGCGCGGCAGCTCCGGCTGCTCGTCGCGAAGGTGCTGCCCGGATGAGCGATAGCGCGGTTGCGGTGAGCCGGTCGTCGGATGACCGGCTGGCCTGCTCTGACGTCACGGTGCGGTTCGGTGGGCTGCTCGCCGTGAACAAGGCATCGCTCGCGGTGCCCGCCGGGGAGGTCGTGGGACTCGTCGGCCCGAACGGTGCAGGGAAGAGCACGTTGTTCGCAGTCCTGTCCGGGCTGCTGCGGCCGGCTTCCGGCAGCGTCAGCATGGACGGCGCCGACGTGACGCACGAGCGACCGCAGCTGCGCGCTGTGCGGGGACTGGCGCGGACCTTCCAGCACCCGGAGCTGTTCGCCGGGCTAACCGTCCGCCAGCACCTGGTCCTGGCGCATCGATCCCGCAACGCCCCGAAGCGGATGTGGACCGACCTGCTCACCCTGGGCAGCTTGCGTCCGGCCGCCAAAGCCGAAGACCAGCAGGTCGACGCGCTCCTCGAGGTGCTCGGTCTCGAAGGAGTCGCGCGACGCCCCGCCGTCGGCCTTCCGCTGGGCACCGCGCGGCTGGTCGAGCTCGGACGCGCGCTGGCCCGCGAGCCGTCGGTGTTGCTGCTCGACGAGCCGTCCTCCGGCCTCGACACGGCGGAGACCGACCAGTTCGAGCAGACGCTGAACCGGGTGGTGCAGGAGCGCGGCACGTCGGTGCTGCTCGTCGAGCACGACGTCTCCCTTGTCATGCGGATGTGCTCACGGGTCTACGTCATCGACTTCGGCGAGATGATCGCCAGTGGCACCCCGGCCGAGGTGCAGGCGAACCCGCGCGTGCGGGCGGCCTACCTCGGCGAGGAGTTCGATGCGGGCGCTCCGGCCGGCGATCGCGCACCGCAACCGGTGCCGGAGGCAGCACCGGCATCACCGGGTGAGGTGGCCTTGGAGGTCGACTCGCTCGCGGTTCGCTACGGCGAGGCGGCTGCGCTCTCCGACGTGTCGTTCCGCCTCGACCGCGGCAAGGTGCTCGCCGTACTCGGGCCCAACGGCGCGGGCAAGAGCAGCTTGGCCCGGGCGCTGAGCGGGCTGGTCCCCGTTGCCGGCGGGCGGATCCGGTACGACGGCGCCGATCAGACGCGGTCGTCACCGCACGCGCTGCGCCGCGCCGGGGTCGTCCATCTGCCGGAGGGTCGTGGGGTGTTCCGCAACCTGACCGTCGCAGACAACCTGCGCATGGCCGCCTCCGGCGTCGAGGGCGGCCGGGCAGCGCGCGCCGCGGTGCTCGACGCGGCGTTCACGTTGTTCCCGGTGCTGGCCGATCGTCGCGGCCAGCTAGCGGGTCGGCTGTCCGGGGGCGAGCAGCAGATGCTGTCGCTGGCGCGCGCTCTCGCCACCTCACCGAAGGTCATCATCGCCGACGAGCTGTCCCTGGGGTTGGCGCCGAAGCTGGTCGACGTCGTGTTCGACGGCCTGGCGAAAGCGCGGGAGTCCGGGGTGACGATCGTCGTGATCGAGCAGTTCGTGCATCGCGCGCTGGCGTTCGCCGACGACTGCCTGGTGCTCTCCCGCGGGCGCGTCGCGTGGCAGGGACTGGCGTCGCAGGCGCGCGGCGACATGCTGCGCCACTACCTAGGAGACGCCCTCACTGGCGGCTGAGCGTTTCGTCGTACCCGACCCTTCGTTGACCGCCCAGCGCAGCAGGTCGGGATCCGCCCAGGAGGTGCTGGCGAGCCGGTCGCGACTGATCGCGCTCAGCGCGCTGCGGGTCATCGCCAGCGGAGCGGCCGGCATGGCGAGCAGCTCCGCGACGAGCTGGTCAGTCCGCGCGGCGAGCTCTTCCAGCGGGCAGAGGCGCTGGACGAAACCGGCCGCGAGCGCCTCCGGCGCGGCGAGGATCCGGCCGGTCATCACCAGGTCACGGGTGAGCGGGAGCCCGATCTCGCGAACCAGCCGTGGCAGGCCGGCCCACGTCAGCGGAATGTTCAGCGCCACCTCGGGGATGCGCACTTTCAGGTCCTCGGCGCCGATCCGCAGGTCGCACGCCGCCGCGACGAGCGCCGCGCCGCCGATGCAGTGGCTCTGGATGCTGGCCACCGTCACCTGCGGGACCTGTTCGAGCAGGTCGAGGATGCGCTGCCACTTGCCGCTGACCAGTCGGTCGTGGGCCCAGTCACCCGACTCGCGCTCGTCGAAAGAAGCGGCGAGGTCGACCCCGGCGGAGAACGCCCGACCACTCCCGCTCAGCACGAGGACACGGACCGTCGCGTCGTCGACCAGCGCGTTGAGCTCCGACCACAGCGCGTCCCGCAGCGGCGGGTTCAACGCGTTGAGCTTGGCCGGCCGGTTGAACCGCAGGTGGCGTACGCCGGGGCGGTCGACGCGCTCGAGGACAGCGGCTGAGCTCACCAGCGAAACCTACTGCGGGCTGCAGCGATGCGCCTCGAGCGTCAAAGCGAGGTCGAGAGCGAGCTGCCGGGCCGGGACGAATGTCGTCACGAGAGGGTTTGGCGGTCCTGACGGGATTTGAACCCGCGACCTCCGCCTTGACAGGGCGGCGAGCACTCCAGCTGCTCCACAGGACCTCGACTTGCGGTACCCCCAACGGGATTCGAACCCGTGTTACCGGCGTGAAAGGCCAGCGTCCTAGGCCACTAGACGATGAGGGCGAGAATCCCTCGGCGTCCGCCGTCGGGGACCGTACAAGTGTAGGGGACGATTCGACCGGCGTGTTGGCGGCAGCGGAGGAGCGCCTGATGACAGTGGACGAGGTCCGCTACGAGCGTCGCGGGGCGGCGGCGTTGGTGACGATCGACCGGCAGCATCGACGTAACGCGATCGACGGCGCGACCTCGGACGCGCTGGTGGCCGCGCTCGACTCGTTCGAGGCAGACGATGCCGCCCGCGTCATGGTGCTGACCGGCGCCGGCGAAGCCTTCTGCGCCGGTGCGGACCTGACCGCGATCGAGACGCTCGAGCCGCGGCTGCGCCGCGGCGAGGGCCCGCTCGGCTTCACCCGCCGCGTCGCCGCGAAGCCGACCATCGCCGCGATTGACGGGTGGGCGGTGGCCGGCGGGCTGGAGCTCGCCGCTTGGTGTGACATCCGTGTCGCCTCCGGTCGAGCCCGGTTCGGCTGCCTCGAGCGCCGCTTCGGCGTACCGCTGATCGACGGCGGCACGTGGCGGCTGCCCCGCATCGTCGGGTTCGGCCGCGCGATGGAGCTGGTCCTCACCGGTCGTCTGGTCGACGCCGACGAAGCTCTCGCCATCGGTCTCGTGACGGCGGTCGTCGACGATCCGGTCGCGCACTCGCTGGCGATGGCCGAGCAGCTGGCGACGTACCCGCAGGAGACGATGCTGTCCGATCGGCGCTCCATGTACGACGGCTACGGCCACCCGCTCGCCGAGGCGCTGGACATCGAGGCCCGTCACGGCAGCCAGGTGCTGCTGGTCGGCCGTGAAGGAGCGAAGCGGTTCGCCGGCGGTGAGGGCCGCGGCGCGACCGGCGTCTGACGGTCTGCTCCGCGTCCGGCCGCAGGAACCGCCGCCGCGACGTGGAACGTCACCCGGGGGACATGACAGGGGAGGGACTGTGTCGTATCTGAAGTCGCAGCCGTATCTGCCGGCGGAGGGGACGGAGTTCTGCGACTACATGGAACGCGTCATCAACGGGGTCACCGACCTGCAGCGTGAGGGACGCGTGCCAGGCGACGAGGGCGTCGACGGGCTCGTGGCGCTGTGGCGAGTCGTGACCCGGCAGGTCCGTGCCGACATCAACGCCGCCGGACCGGCGTCGACCCGGCAGATCACCACGACGATCCCGATGACGGCTGCGGAGTTCCAGCAGAGCTCGTCGATGTTCGAGACCTTCTACCAGCTGCTGCGGATCCTGGAGATGCGCGGCGCGATCGACCTGCGGCGCAGTGAGGGAGTGACCCGCGTCGTCATGGCCGTCTACAACGGCACGATCATCTGAGGCCTTGCCCGGCTGCTTACGCTCGGAGCATGTGCCGCAGCATCAAGACCCTGCACAACTTCGAGCCACCGGCGACCGCTGAGGAGGCACGCGCCGCCGCGTTGCAGTACGTCCGCAAGCTCAGCGGGACCGCGAAGCCGTCGAAGGAGAACCAGGCGGCCTTCGACCACGCGGTCGAGCACATCACCGCGGTCACGATCGAGCTGCTCTCCTCGCTGACCACGTCGGCGCCGCCGAAGAACCGTGAGGTCGAGGCCGCGAAGGCGCGCGCTCGTGCCGCTCAGCGTTACGCGTCCTGACGCCGCGCGGCGTACCACCGCTTCCTGTGTTTGACGGGGCGCTGCTCAGTTCTCGTCGACGCAGTACTTCCCGTGCAGCGGCTGGTGCGCCGAGGAGTCGCCGACGTTGATCGAGTAGCAGCCCGGCGCGACTCGCCATCCGTTCGCTTTGGTGTTCCAGTAGGAGAACGAACTCCGGTCCAGCTGGAGTGTGACGACCTGGTGCTGGCCGGGTTCGAGGGTGACCTTCTGGTAGCCCTTCAGCTGCAGCGGCGGCTCGTGAGCCGCCTTCGGGTCGCCGACGTAGAGCTCCGCGACCTCCGCACCCGACCGGGTGCCGACGTTCGTCACCGTGAACTGTGCCGTCGCGCCGCTTGCGGTCGGGTGAACGCTGAGCTGGGAGAACCGGAACTTGGTGTAGGACAGCCCGAAGCCGAACGGGAACAGCGGCGTGATGTGCTTCGCGTCGTACCAGCGGTAGCCGACGAGCAGGCCCTCGCTGTAGTGCGACTGCGGCACGCCGTGCTTGTCGGGCACACCCGGCCACTGCTTGGCCGACTTGATCGGGTCTTGGCTGACCGACTTCGGGAACGTGTAGGGCAGCTTGCCGGACGGGTCGACGTCGCCGAAGAGCAGCGCCGCCGCGGCGTTGCCGTCCTGCTCGCCCGGGTACCACATGTCGAGCACCCCTTTGACCTGGTTGAGCCAGGGCATCGCGATCGGACCGCCGGCCTGCACGACCACGATCGTGTTGGGGTTGGCCGCTGCGACCGCCTCGACCAGCTTGTCCTGGTCGGGGCCGACCGCGGGCAGACAGGTCAGCGTGCAGGCGGTGTCGACGGCGCTGAGTGACTTGCGGTCGACGCCTTCGGTCTCGCCGTCGCCGATGAAGACCACCGCGGTCTTGGCCGCCTTCGCGGCGAGGACGGCGTCGGCGATCGTGAGGCCCGGCGCGGGCACCACGAGGTCGCCGTTCGCCTCCGCGCGCAGCGTGATGGCGGACAGTGGGTCCACGACGTCGGGGTTGACGCCGGCGAGCGGCACCTTGGAGCTCCCGCCGCCCTGGTAGTCCAGCTGTGCGCCGACCGGCGTCGCGGGCAGGCCGATGACGGCAAGGCTCTGGTCGGTTCCTTGCAGTGGCAGCGCGCCGTCGGCGTCCTTGAGCAGCACCGCGCCACCCTCCGCCGCTTCGAGCGCGACCGCTTTCTCCTGCGGCGTGTTGACGTCAGCGGTCACGGCCAGCGGCGCGGATGGGGGCGGGTCGTCGAACACGCCGGCCGAGAACAGGCCGTACATGATGCGCTCCACCATCTGGTTCACGGTGGCGATCGAGACCTGGTGGGCGGCGATCGCGGCCTGCATCGCCTTCGGGGCGAAGTAGGTGCCCGCAGTGATGTTCTGCTCCTGGTCGAGGCCGTTGTTGGCCGCCGCGACCGTCGAGTGCGTCCCGCCCCAGTCCGACATCACCCAGCCCTTGAAGCCGAACTCCTTGTCCAGGACGGTCCGCAGCAGGTAGCGGTTCTGGCAGGCGTCGACGTTGTTGACCAGGTTGTAGCTGCACATCACCGAGGCGACGTGCGCCTGCTTCACGGCGGCCTCGAACGCCGGCAGGTCGATCTCCTGCATCGTGCGCACGCTGGCGTCCGAGGAGTCGGTCATCCGGTCGGTCTCCTGGTCGTTGAGCGCGTAGTGCTTGACCGTGGCGGCGACGTGCTGGCTCTGGATGCCCTCGATCTCGGCCGCGCCGGTCTGACCGGCCAGGTAGGGGTCTTCCCCGGCGTACTCGAAGGAGCGTCCGGCGAGCGGGTTGCGGGTGATGTCCACGCCGGGCGCGAGCTGTACGTCGACGCCCTTGTGCCAGGCCTCCCAGCCGAGGGCGGCGCCGACCTTGTACTGCATCGCGGTGTCCCAGCTGGCGGCCTGGGTGATCCCGTCGGGGAACGCGGTCACGAGCAGCTGGACGTCGCCGAGCCCGGCGCCGGCGTCGTTGGACACCTGCTCGGGGATGCACAGGGACGGGATCGCCGGGACGTCGTTGGCGGCGCCGTAGTGGGTGATGTCGCCGCGCCCGTACAGCTCGCTGATCTTCTGCGCGAGGGTCATGCGCGCCACCACCATGTGGGCCCGCCGGCTCGCCGACAGGTGCGGGTTCAGCCACGGGCAGGCCGCGGACGCCGAGCCGGCAGCCGGGGCGGCTGAGGCTCCCGTGGCGGTGGCCAGTCCGATCCCGGAAGCGGCGAGGACGGTGGTGGCGAGAAGGACGCGAAGAGGTCGGGTGTTGCGCTGCACCCAGTGATCTTCGCCGTTCGAGTGCCATTGCCTGCGCGAATCGTGCTCCAGTAGCGTCCTGACCGAGGCGGGGACTCGGCAGGCACGGGAGGGCGCGGTCATGGGACTGCTCGACAAGGTCAAGGGCCAGTTCATCGACATCGTCGAGTTCCTCGACGACAGCCGGGACACGATCGTGTGGCGCTTCCCACGCCAGGGCAACGAGATCAAGATGGGTGCCCAGCTGGTCTGCCGCGAGGGCCAGGCGGCGGTGTTCGAGAACGAAGGCAAGATCGCCGACGTCTTCCAGCCCGGCACCTACACCCTCGAGACCCAGAACATGCCGATCCTGTCCGACCTCAAGGGCTGGAAGTACGGCTTCAACTCCCCGTTCAAGGCCGAGGTCTACTTCGTCGGGACCCGGCTCTACACGGACATGAAGTGGGGGACGCAGGAGCCAGTCACCATCCGCGACGCCGAGTTCGGCATGGTGCGGTTGCGTGCGTTCGGCACGTTCGCGCTCCAGGTCACCGACCCGGCGGCGTTGCTGCGCCAGCTCGTCGGGACCGACCCGAACTTCACCACCGAAGAGGTGCAGGACTTCCTGCGCGAGAAGATGGTCAGCGAGGTCGGTACGGCGCTGGCGACCTCCGGCGTACCGATGCTGGACCTCGCCGCAAACCAGCAGAAGATCTCCGAGACGCTCGCCGGAACCCTGACGACCGCCTTCGCCGACATGGGCGTGTCGATCCCGAAGTTCATCATCCAGAACATCTCGCTGCCGCCCGAGGTCTCGGCGATGCTGGACAAGCGCACCGAGATGGGGGTGCTCGGCAACCTCGACCAGTTCACGAAGTTCCAGGCGGCCAGCGCCATCACCGAGGCGGCGCAGAACCCGGGCGGTGTCGCGGGCGCCGGTGTCGGGCTCGGCGCGGGCCTGGCGATGGGCCAGCAGATGGCTGCCGCGATGCAGCCGCAGACCACCACGTCAGCCGCCGCCGGATCCGCGCCGCCGCCGCTGCCGACCGCGGCTGGTTTCTACATCGGGGTGAACGGCCAGCAGGTCGGCCCGTTCGCGGTCGGCGACCTCCCGGCGCAGGTGGCCAGTGGGCAGCTGACTCCGGACACCCTGGTGTGGCGGCAGGGCATGGCCGCGTGGGCGCGCGCGGCCGATGTGCCCGAGGTCAACTCGGCCTTCGGGGCAGCGCCGCCGCCGCTGCCACCGGAGACACCGCCGGCACCTCCCGCCCCGCCGTCGGCCTGATCCGGCGAACCGGCGGCTCGTGATGACGACGCCTCCTCAGGACCCGTCCTTCCAAGGCAGCAGCTGGGGCTCGTCCCCTGAGCAGCCGTACTTCGCCGGCAGTGCGAGTGCCCCGCCGCCCGTGCCACCGCCGGCTGCACCGCCGATGCCACCGCCGGCCGTGCCGGGCCAGCCGACCGCGGCCGCGCCGCCCGCACCACCGGCGGCGCCCGCGCCGCCCGCGCCGCCCACACCTCCTGCACCGACGGGTGAGGACGGCACCACGGCGTTGCTGTCCGTCGCGTGCAAGTCCTGCGGATCGCAGATGAAGTACGCCCCCGGCACCACGAGCCTGAAGTGCCCGGCGTGCGGCGCCGTACAGGCGATCGAGGCGACCCGCCAGGTCGAGGAGCACTCCTACGACGCGTGGGCGGCGGTCCCGGAGAAGCGGGTCGCGACGATCGGGAAGGTCGTCGTGAAGTGCCAGGGCTGTGGGGCGACGACGGAGACCGACCAGCTCGCCGGCGCCTGCCAGTTCTGCGGCGGCGCGCTGCTGCCGGTCACCGAGCCCGAGGGGCTGATCGCGCCCGAGGCGTTGCTGCCCTTCGCGGTCGCCAAGAAGGGCGCCAACGAGGCGTTCGGCAAGTGGGTGAAGTCGCGCTGGTTCGCTCCGAACGCGCTGAAGAAGGTCGGCTCGACGGAGGCGCTCAAGGGCACCTACGTCCCGCACTGGACCTACGACGCGGCGACGCAGACGCACTACACCGGCGAGCGCGGCGAGGCGTACTACGTGACGGTCGGCTCCGGGAAGGAACGCCACGAGGAGCGCCGCGTCAACTGGTATCCGGCGTCGGGAAACGTCTCTCGCAACTTCGACGACGTCGTCGTACCGGCCAGCGGCATCCTGCCTGCCGCGAAGCTGGACAAGATGGGCCCGTGGACGACGTCTCAGGCGTTGCCGTTCGACCCGCAGTACCTCGCGGGTTACACCGCGGTCCGGTACGACGTCGATCCTGACACCGGCCTCGTCGCCGCCAAGGGCAAGATGGAGCACGTCATCCGGGGTGACTGCTGCGCCGACATCGGCGGCGACGAGCAGCGGGTGACTTCCATGCAGGTGCAGTACTCGGCGCTGATGTTCAAGCTGATGCTGCTGCCGCTGTGGATCGCGTCGTACATCTATGCCGGCAAGACCTACCAGGTCCTCATCAACGCGAACACCGCTGAGGTGGTCGGTGATCGCCCCTACAGCAAGATCAAGATCGCGCTGGCGGTGATCGCGGGTCTCATCGTGATCGCGGTCGGCATTGCGATCTACCTGCATGTGAGGGGCAACTCGACCTCACCGTCGAGCACGACCACGTCCGTTGCCGTTGCCGCTGCCGTTGCCGCCTGACGACCTTCTAGAGCCTGTTGCCCAAAATCGTCTTGGCTCTGCGGGGTTTGCTGTGTGAGTGGTTGCCGCTGCCGGCTTAGGCCGGGGCGGTGCGGTGGAGTCGGAGCAGGTTGAGGGCGGCGGCGGCGAGGTGCGCTTCG
>DASZPL010000004.1:0-49922 GCA_035550315.1 Mycobacteriales bacterium
CCTCGGGAGCGCGGCTCGCGCTGACGCTCGCGCTGGAGCTGCGGCGGCGCGGCGGCGGCCTCGGCGCGGCGGCGCTGTGCGGCGGCGGCGGCCAGGGCGACGCGCTGCTGCTTCGCGTCCCGCCCGCGTGATCATCGCCGCTTGCCGTTGCACTAGGAACGTCAGATGGCGATGAGTGTTGCGGAGCTGGTGCCGCGGGCGCGTGACGGCGATCCCCGCAGCGTCGCCCGGCTGATCTCGATGGTCGAGAACGCCTCGTCCGACGTGCGCGAGCTCACCGCCGCGCTGATGCCGTACGCCGGCAAAGCGCACACCGTTGGCCTGACCGGTTCGCCCGGCGTCGGCAAATCGACGATCACGGGCGCGCTGATCGCGGCGTACCGCGCCGAGGGCAAGCGGGTCGGCGTGCTCGCGGTCGACCCGACCTCGCCGTTCAGCGGTGGCGCCCTGCTCGGCGACCGGGTGCGGATGCAGGAGCACGCGACCGACACCGGCGTCTACATCCGGTCGATGGGCACCCGCGGCGCGCTCGGTGGCGTGGCCGCGGCGACCCCGCAGGCGGTGCGGGTGCTCGACGCCGCCGGGTGCGACGTCGTCCTCGTCGAGACCGTCGGCGTCGGCCAGGCCGAGGTCGCCATCGCCTCGCTCGCAGACACGACGGTGGTGATGTTGGCGCCGGGCCTCGGCGACGGCATCCAGGCGGCCAAGGCCGGGCTGCTCGAGGTTGCCGACATCTTCGTCGTCAACAAGGCCGACCGTGACGGCGCCGACGAAGTCGTGCGCGACCTCCGGACGATGCAGTCGCTCGGCGACCGGGCGGAGCCGGATGGTTGGCGGCCGGCCATCCGCAAGACCGTCGCCGCCCGCGCCGAAGGCGTCGACGACCTGGTGGCCACGATCGCCAAGCACCAGGACTGGCTCGCCGCCAGCGGTGCCCTCGGCGAGCGTCGCCGGCGCCGCGCGGCGGAGGAGATCGAGGCGCTCGTGCTGGTCGCGCTGCGTGCCGAGACCGCGGATCCGCACGGGCGCGGGTTGCTCGACGAGCTGGCGGCGAAGGTCGCCGCGTCCGATCTCGACCCGTACGCCGCGGCCGACCAGCTGCTCGCCAACTCCTGAAGCGCAGCGTCGCCGGCCGACGGCACGCCGCCCAGACCGATTAGTTGGACGTCCAAGTAATATGGGCGGGTGAACTCCGAGGACGTCGCTGCCGGGCGGCAGCGCTGGCAACAGCGGTTTGACGCGGCGCCGAAGCGCGACGAGGAGTTCACGACGCTCTCCGGCGTCGAGGTCGACCCGGTCTACGGCCCGGCCGATGGCGACGCGCCGGCGGGTTTCGAGCGGATCGGGTGGCCGGGCGAGTTCCCGTTCACCCGCGGGCTCTATCCGACCGGCTACCGCGGCAAGTCCTGGACGATCCGCCAGTTCGCCGGCTTCGGCAACGCGCACCAGACCAACGAGCGCTACAAGATGATCCTCGACGCCGGCGGCCATGGGCTGTCGGTCGCGTTCGACATGCCGACCCTGATGGGTCGTGACTCCGACGACGCGAAGGCGCTCGGCGAGGTCGGGCACTGCGGCGTCGCGATCGACTCGGCCATCGACATGGACGCGCTGTTCGCCGGCATCCCGCTGGCCGAGGTCACCACGTCGATGACGATCAGCGGCCCTGCCGTACCGATCTTCTGCATGTACCTGGTCGCGGCCGAGCGGCAGGGCGCCGACATCGGCGTGCTCGACGGCACCCTGCAGACCGACATCTTCAAGGAGTACATCGCGCAGAAGGAGTGGCTGTTCGCGCCGGAGCCGCACCTGCGGTTGATCGGTGACCTGATGGAGTTCTGCGCCGCCGAGATCCCGCGCTACAAGCCGATCTCGATCTCCGGCTACCACATCCGCGAGGCCGGCTCGACCGCTGCGCAGGAGCTCGCGTTCACCCTCGCCGACGGGTTCGGGTACGTCGAGCTCGGGCTGGCGCGCGGCCTCGACGTGAACCAGTTCGCGCCCTCGCTGTCGTTCTTCTTCGACGCCCACATCGACTTCTTCGAAGAGATCGCGAAGTTCCGCGCCGCCCGGCGGATCTGGGCGCGGTGGATGCGCGACGTCTACGGCGCGACCGACCCTCGCGCGCAGTGGATGCGGTTCCACACCCAGACGGCCGGCGTCTCCTTGACCGCTCAGCAGCCCGACAACAACGTGGTGCGCACCGCGATCGAAGCGCTGGCTGCCGTCCTCGGCGGCACCAACTCGCTGCACACCAACGCCCTCGACGAGGTGTTGGCGCTGCCGAGCGAGAAGGCCGCGGAGATCGCGCTTCGCACCCAGCAGGTGCTGATGGAGGAGACCGGCGTCACCAACGTCGTCGATCCGCTGGGCGGCTCCTGGTACGTCGAGGCGCTGACCGACAAGATCGAGGCGGACGCCGAAGCGATCTTCACCCGGATCCGGGAGATGGGCTCGGACGGTTCGATGACCTCGGGCATCCTGCGCGGCGTCGAGGACGGCTGGTTCACCTCCGAGATCGCCGATGCTGCCTTCGTCTACCAGCAGAAGCTCGAGAAGGGCGACAAGCGGGTCGTCGGCGTCAACGTGCAACAGGACACGATCGTCGGCGAGCTGCCGATCCTGCGGGTGTCCGACGAGGTGGAAGCCGAGCAGCGCCGGGCACTCGCGCAGCGGCGCGCGGATCGCGACGCCGCCGAGGTCGAGCGGACGTTGGCGCAACTCGTGGAGACCGCGCGCGGTGACGGCAACCTGGTGCCGCCGATGCTGGCCGCGGCACGCGCCGAAGCCACGCTGGGTGAGATCTGCGGCACGCTTCGCGACGTCTTCGGCGAGTACAGAGAACCCGCCCGGTTCTGACGCCCGCATAAGGTGAAGCCGTGAGCATGCGGCCGAACGAGTTGCGGCTGCCGGGTGCGGTCGACCTGTCGGCGCTGAAGCAGCCGCCGCCACCACCGCCCGGAGCCGCGCCGCCGGCGACCGGCGGCGTCGTCGTGGACGTCACCGAGGCGAGCTTCGAGGCCGAGGTCGTCAACCGGTCGATGACCGTCCCCGTCGTGATCGACTTCTGGGCGGACTGGTGCGGTCCGTGCAAGCAGCTCTCGCCGGTCTTGGAGAAGCTCGCGGCCGACGACGGCGGCCGATGGGTGCTCGCCAAGATCGACGTCGACGCGCAGCAGCGGCTGGCGCAGGCGTTCCAGGTGCAGAGCATCCCGTCGGTGCTTGCGGTCATTGGCGGGCAGCCGGTGCCGCTGTTCCAAGGCGCGTTGCCGGAGGCGCAGGTCCGGGCCGTGCTCGACGAGGTGCTGCGCGTCGCCGCCGCCAATGGCGTCACCGGCCGGGTGAGCGCCGGCCCGGCGACCGATGACGAGGCTGCACCCGAGCCGACGGTCGACCCGCTGCTCGACCAGGCGACCCAGGCGATGCAGCGCGGCGACTTCGCGGCGGCCGCGGCGGCGTACCAGTCGCTGCTCGACCGAAATCCCGGCGATGCCGCCGCCAAGGCCGGCCTCGCGGCGGCCGGGCTCAAGCAGCGGCTGCAGGGAGTCGACGCGCAGGCCGTCCGACAGCGGGCCGACGGCGATCCCGCCGACCTCGACGCACAGCTCGCCGCTGCCGATGTGCAGATCGACAGCGGCGACGTCGACGGTGCCTGGCGTCGGTTAGCCGAAGCGGTGCGGACCAGCAGCGGCGACGAGCGCGACCGGATCCGCCAACACATGGTCGGGTTGTTCGACCTGTTCATGCCCGATGATCCGCGGCTGGCCGCCGGCCGTCGCGCCCTGACGAACGCGCTGTTCTGATGGCGGAGTTCGTGACCCTCGAGGTCGACGACGGGATCGGGACGATCCGGCTCGATCGACCTCCGATGAACGCGCTCAACGCTCAGGTGCAGGAGGAGCTGCGGGCCGCGGCTCACGAAGCGTCCGACCGTCACGACGTCCGGGCGGTCGTGCTGTACGGCGGGCCCAAGCTGTTCGCCGCCGGCGCCGACATCAAGGAGATGTCGACCGCGAGCTACACCGACATGGTCGACCGCGCGACCGCGCTGTCGAGCTCCTTCACCGCCGTCGCACGGATCCCGAAGCCGGTCGTGGCGGCCGTCACGGGCTACGCCCTCGGTGGTGGCTGCGAGCTGGCGCTCTGCGCCGATCGTCGGGTCGCGGCCGAAGACGCCCAGCTCGGCCAGCCCGAGATTTTGCTCGGCATCATCCCCGGGGCGGGCGGCACGCAGCGGCTGCCGCGGCTGATCGGACCGGCGAAGGCCAAGGACCTGTGCTTCACCGGACGGTTCGTCCGCGCGGACGAGGCGCTGCGGATCGGGCTGGTCGACGAGGTGGTGCCGTCGGACGAGGTCTACGAGACCGCGCTGCGCTGGGCACGCCAGTTCGCCCATGGTCCGGCGTACGCACTGCGCGCCGCCAAGGAGGCGATCGACCTCGGCCTCGAGGCCGATCTCGACACCGGTCTGGCAATCGAGCGGCAGCAGTTCACCGCCTTGTTCGCCACCGAGGACCAGACCACCGGCATGGAATCCTTCATCAAAGAGGGGCCGGGGAAGGCGAAGTTCGCCGGCCGCTAACGGCGGCGCCGGGCCTCGGCGCGGGCTCGGGTCTCTCGGGCGACCAGCTCGCGGAGCACCGGCAGGACGCGGCGGTCCTTGTCGCGACCGGCCGCCTCTTTCGAGCGCACGATGTCAGCGAGCGACGCTACGCACACGTCAACGCCGCGGATTCGGATCGTGAGGGCGTCGCGCCTCAGATCGTCGTACCCCCTCGTTCCCGAGGGCTGCACCGTGACATCAAGGTCGCCATACCTTGTGGACAGGTTCCAAATCATCACAGCAGCAAGCGAGTCGGCGTCGTGATCGAACGGTAGCGGGTCGGTCCCCTGCGCTCGAACTTTCGCATCTAGTTCAAACAGGGCGTCCGAGAGGCGCGCATAGTTCTCGTGATCGGTGCGCGGCGTGACGTCAATGTCGTTGGTCGGAAACGGTGAGCCGTGAGTGATCGCCGCGAAGCCTCCGATGAGCACGAAGTCAACGCGATGCTTGTGCAGGACCCGGAGAATCGCTTCGCCGTTGAAGATCTCATGCATCGGCTAGCTCTTGCTCGTGGGCTTGTCTCGCGAGCCGAAGCGCGTTCGCGAAACGCATTCCGGCATACATGTCGTCCAAACGCTCGTCGATGTGGCGGCGTAGCTTCGCTTCGGCCTGAGCGAGGTCGGAGTCGTCGTACGGGTCGAGGGCGACCAGCAGGCTGAAGCCGCAGTGCCGCAGCAACGTCTGCACCTGCTCGAGCGACGGCGAGGTGCGGCCGCTTTCCAGCCGCGCGATCGCGGACTGCGTGGTGCCGGCGCGGGTTGCCAGCTCGCGTTGCGTGATGCCCGCCCGCCGTCGGGCTTCGCGAACCAGGTCGCCACCGAGCATGGCGATAGCATAGCAGATCTGCTATGACAGCCGAAGTGGCAGGCCGGAAGGCTTCCGGTCTGCGTTCGCCGTCGGCGGAAGAAAACCGTTGGTAGCGCTGAGTACGGTCGAAGGGTGGCCGTGACGGGGGACGAGGAGACGATCCGAACCCCCGAGGTCCCAGCCGCGGCCCGGCATTCCCGGTTCGCGGCGCTGTGGTGGTTGCGCTCCTACGCCGGCCCGTGGAAGCGGCAGATCATCGTGATGTTCGCCGCGGCAACGGTCGGCGTCGGCGCCAGCACGATCGTGCCGCTGGTCATCAAGGCGATCGTCAACGGCCCGATCGCCCACGGCAACCGCGGCCAGATCGTGCCGATGTTCTTCCTCGCGCTTGGCCTCGGCGTCGCCGAAGCCGGCCTGATCTGCCTGCGTCGCTACATCCAGTCGATCGCCGTCCTGATCGTCGAACGCGACATGCGTGACGACCTCTACGGCCACCTGCAGCGGCTCGCGGTCGACTTCCACGACCGGTGGGGCACCGGTCAGTTGCTGTCGCGCGCCACCACGGACCTGTCCACGATCCGCCGGTTCTTCGGCTTCGGTGCGATTTACCTGGTCGTCAACACGCTGCAGTACGTCGCGGTGCTCGTGCTGCTGATCGCGACGTACTGGCCGCTCGGCCTGGTGGTGAGCGTCTCGACGGTGCCGGTCATTGCGCTGGCCCGAAGCTTCGGTTCCGGGTACGCCGTCGCGGCGCGCCGGTTGCAGGACCAGCAGGGCGACCTGGCGACGCTGGCCGAGGAGGCGGCGAGCGGCATCCGGGTCACCAAGGCGTTCGGCCGCGGTCCGTTCCTCACCACGCGCTTCCTGCAGTCGGCGTCGTTGGTCCGCGACTCGCAACTGCGGATGGTCGGTCTCGCCGGACGGTTCTGGTCGCTGCTGCAACTGATCCCGAACCTCACGATGGCGGTCGTCGTGCTGCTTGGCACGCTCGCCGTGGCCCACGGTTCGATGACGCTGGGTGCGCTGGTCGCGTTCGTGGCGCTGCTCGTGCTGCTGCAGTGGCCGGTGATCGACATCGGCTGGATCCTCGCGATGGCCGAGGAGGCGGCGAGTGCCGCGCGGCGGCTGGCCGAGGTCTTCGACACGCCGCCGGCGATCACCGACCGGCCGGGTGCGGCGGCACCGCGGCGCTCGCAGGGCCGGCTGCGGTTCGAGCATGTCCAGTTCCAGTTCCCGGACGCCGACGCGCCCGTGCTGTGCGACATCGACCTCGACATCGCGCCCGGCGAGACGGTTGCGATCGTCGGTGCCACCGGTTCGGGCAAGACCACCCTGACCGCGCTGCCGTCGCGGCTTTACGACGTCACCGCCGGCCGGATCACGCTCGACGGTGTCGACGTCCGACACCTCCCGCTGGCCGTGCTGCGGCGCGAGGTGGCGATCGCGTTCGAGGACCCGCTGCTGTTCTCGATGAGTGTCCGGGAGAACCTCACGCTCGGCCGGCCGGACGCGTCGGACGCCGACGTGCAGGCCGCGCTCGATCTGGCGCAGGCGCGGTTCGTCGACGAGTTGCCGTGGGGCCTTGACACCCGGATCGGCGAGCAGGGGTTGTCGCTGTCCGGCGGGCAGCGCCAACGGCTGGCGCTCGCGCGAGCCGTGGTCGCGCGGCCATCCGTGCTGGTGCTGGACGACCCGCTGTCGGCGCTCGACGTACACACCGAGGAACTGGTCGAGCAGGCGCTCGCCGCCGTGCTCGGCGAGACCACCGGCCTGATCGTCGTGCACCGCCCCTCCACCGTCGCGTTGGCCGATCGGGTGGCGCTGTTGAAGAACGGGACGCTGGCCGCCGTAGGCACCCACTCCGAGTTGATGAAGCTGCCCGAGTACGCCGAGATTTTGTCGGTCGATGATGTGGTCGACGCCGGCGCGGCGGTGTCGTCATGACCGACACGACGGTCGACCTCGAGCAGTGGCGGGGCGTCGCGACCGAGGATCGCGACGAGATGCCGATGGCGGTCTCGCTGATCCTGCGGCGCCGGACCCGTGCGCTGCTCGGCGACCTGCTGCGACCTCACCGCGGCGCCATGGTCCGAGTGATCGTCGCGATCGTGGTCGGCACCGGCGCGCAGATGGCGATCCCCGCGCTGGTCGGGGTCGGCATCGACCGCGGCATCGCGGACGCGCGCCACGGCGACGACACCGCGGTAATAGCCGTCGTCGCCGCGATCTGCGCTTGCGCCGTGATCCAGGCGGTGCTGACCCGGACCTTCATCCTCGGCGCTGGGCGCGTGGGGCAGGACGCGGTCATCGAGTTGCGCCGCCGGGTCTTCGTCCACTTCCAGCGGCTGAGCCTGTCGTTCCACGAGCGCTACACGTCTGGTCGGATGATCAGCCGGTTGACCTCGGACTTCGACGCGATCAACAACTTGCTCGAGGTTGGCGTCGACCGGTTGATCACCGCGACGCTCACCATCGTCAGCGTCACGGTCATCCTGCTCGTCCTCGACTGGCCGCTGGCGCTGATCTCGTTGGCGTCGCTGGTGCCGCTGTTGGCGTTGACCCGCTGGTATCAACGGCGGTCGACCGTCGCGTATCGGCGTACCCGCGAAGCGATCGCGCTGGTGATCGTGCACTTCACCGAGTCACTGCGCGGCATCCGCGCGGTGCAGGCGTTTCGCCGGGAGCCGCGCAACGACGAGATCTTCCGGGGCCTCAACGAGCGCAACCGGCAGGCGATGACGACGTCCTTCCAGCTGCTGACCGTCTACTGGCCGGGCATCCTGCTGATCGGCAACGTCGCGACCGCTGCGGTGCTGCTGTACGGCGGGTTCCGGGTGATCGACGGCGACATGGGCGTCGGCGTGCTCGCCGCGTTCGTGCTCTACCTGCGGCAGTTCTTCGAGCCGATGGCCGAGGTGTCGCAGTTCTACGACGCGTTCCAGGGCGCCGCGGCCGGGATCGAGAAGCTCGCCGGCGTGCTCGACGAGCAGCCGCACGTCCCGCTGCCGGCCGAGTCGGTGGCGCTGCCGGCCGGCGGTTGGAAAGGCGAGGTCAGCTTCGACGGCGTCACCTTCGGCTACCGCACCGACCGGGAGGTGCTGCACGACTTCACGCTGCAGGTCCCGGCCGGCCAGACCGTCGCCGTCGTCGGCGACACCGGCGCCGGCAAGACGACGGTCGCGCGGCTGCTGGCCCGGTTCTACGACCCGGGCGTCGGGGAGATCCGGGTCGACGGTGTGCCGCTGCGCGAGTTGGCCGAGGCCGACCTCCGGCAGGCGGTCGCGATGGTGACGCAGGAGTCGTTCATGTTCGGTGGCTCGGTCGCCGACAACGTCGCGTTCGGCCGTCCGGATGCCACCCGGGCAGAGATCGAGGCGGCGGGGCATGCTGTCGGGCTGGACGCCGTCACGGCCCGGCTGCCGAAGGGTTACGACGAGGACGTCGGCAAGAACGGCGGCCGGCTGTCGGCGGGGCAGCGCCAGCTGGTGGCGTTCGCCCGGGCGCTGCTGGCGGACCCGGCGGTGCTGATCCTCGACGAGGCCAGCTCGGCTCTCGACGCGCCGACCGAGCGCATCGTGCAGCGCGCGCTCCGGACCGTGCTTGCGAACCGGACGGCGGTGATCATCGCGCACCGGTTGTCCACGGTGACGATCGCCGACCGCGTGCTGGTGATGGCCGATGGCCGGATCGTCGAGGACGGTGCCCCGGACGAGCTGCTCGCCCAGGGCACCGGCGAGTATGCCGCCCTCGCCCAAGCCTGGCGCGACAGCCTGGTCTAGCCGCACGCTGGCTGCGTTCTCGCTCGCTTGCGTGCGAAGCACGCGGCGCACCCTGCGGCCTTGCCAGCCTGCGGCCAGCCCCCGCCCCCCTCCTGCGGCGATCATGGCGTTAGTGACCGGATCTGGCGCCGATCATGGCGTTAGTGCGTGAGTAACGCCATGATCGCCGGGGTTTGGCCGAGCGGGGGTTCGGTCGAGCGGGGGTTCGGTCGAGCGAGCGGGGGATCGCGCGGGGTTTGGCTAGCCGGGGGTGGTCGACTCGGTTGCGGGGGTGTGGCGGTCGAGGAAGGCGTAGACCTCGGTGGTGTCGACGCCGGGGAACGTGCCGGGCGGCAACGCGGCGAGCAGGTGCGTGTGCGCACGGGCCGACGGCCAGGCGTGGCCGGACCACCGCTCGGCGAGCGCCGTGGGCGGGCGCCGGCAGCAGGCCGGATCCGGGCAGGTTGAGCGGCGGCGGCGGTGGGTGCCGGAGTGCCGGAACCACTTGGCGTGCTGGAACGGTACGCCGACGGTGACCGCGAACTCGCCGCCGGAACCCGGCTGGACGTGGGCCGTGCAGAAGAAGGTGCCGCCGGCCGTGTCGGTGTATTGCGCGTACGTGCCGTAGCGCTCCGGCGCGCTGAACACCTGGCGAGAGGCGTGCTCGCGGCAGACTAATTGGCCCTCGATCGCGCCGGTGGCGTCGACCGGGAAGATCAGCCCGTCGTTCTCGTATGCCTTGTAGATGGTGCCGCTGGCGTCGGTCCGCGAGAAGTGCACCGGCAATCCGAGGTGGTGGCTCGCCAGATTGGTGAACCGGTGCGCCGCGGTCTCGTGCGACACGGCGAACACGTCGCGCATGTCCTCCATGTCGAGGGCGTGCTCGCGTTTCGCCTCGCTGAGGAACCGCACCGCCGCGGTCTCCGGCACCAGCAGCGCCGCCGCGAAGTAGTTCGCCTCGACGCGCTGCCGCAGGAAGTCCGCGAAGTCGGTCGGATCGGTGTGACCCAACGCGAAATGACCGAGGGTCTGCAGCACGACGTAGCGGGGGTCGTGCCCGGCTGGCTGCTGCGGCAGGTAGATCCGCCGGTGGGCGAGGTCGGTGACCGAGCGGGTGGACTCCGGCAGGTCCGTGACGCTGTGCAGCGTGAACCCGAAGTGCGCCGCCAGATCGCTGATCACGCGTTGCGGCAACGCGCCGCCGGCGTGGCCGACCGCCTTCAGCGCCTGGCTGGCGACCGCCTCGATGTCCGGGAAGTAGTTGTCCATGGCGCGCATTTGCCGGCGCAGCTCGACGTTGGCCTGCCGGGCTGCCTCCGGGGTCGCGGCGAAGCGCGCGTCGCGGCGTTGCAGCTCCTCGTGCAGCGCGACCAGGTGCTCGAGCACGTCGGTGGGCACCCGCGGGCTCGGCCGCAGCGGCGGCAGCCCGATTGCGGCGTACGACGGCTGTCGCTGGGCATGCTCTAGCGCGATCTCGAGTGACGCACGGCGGCTCGGTGGTTCCGGCCGGAGCAGTTCGTCGACCGGTACGTCGAGGGCGTCGGCGAGCTGTTGCAGCAGCGAGAGCCGCGGCTCACGCCGGCCGTTCTCGATCATCGACAGCGCCGAGCTGGCCGAGCCGACGGCCGCCGCGAGCTGCGCGAGAGTGAGGCCGCGGCTGCGGCGCAAGTGGCGCAGCCGGCGGCCGAGCGTCACGGTGTCGAGCGTCGTCGCCGGCGATCGACGTTGCGGCGCTTCCCGGGGCGCGGGCACGGAGGTGCGGGCCATGTTCTTCATAATACGTGAAGAATTGCGCTTCTTCTACGACGAATCGCCGACAACCGCTTACAACGGCGGCGTACGGTGGAACACCTAGAGAAGTTCACTCGACGGCGAAGCCACTTCGAATAGAGGAGCTATCCGTGGCCAGTTTCCTGGAGACCCAGCGCGCCCAGGCCGAGCAGTTGCAGCGCGAGTGGGACACCGACCCGCGCTGGAAGGGCGTCAACCGCAGCTACACCGCCGAGGCGGTGATTCGGCTGCGCGGCTCGATCACGGAGGAGCACACGCTCGCCCGCCGTGGCGCCGAGAAGCTCTGGGACCTGGTCCAGAACTCTGACTACATCAACGCGCTCGGCGCGCTGTCCGGTGGCCAGGCGGTGCAGCAGGTGCGCGCCGGCCTGAAGGCGATCTACCTGTCGGGTTGGCAGGTCGCCGGTGAGGCGAACCTCGCTGGCGAGACCTACCCCGACCAGAGCCTCTACCCGGCCAACTCGGTGCCCGCCGTCGTCCGCCGGATCAACAACGCGCTGAAGCGCGCCGACCAGATCACATGGGGCGAAGCCACTGGGGGAGCAGAGCGCGACGCCACCGGGGAAGCGGCTGCCGCGGAGGAGCCGATCGACTGGTTCGCGCCAATCGTCGCCGACGCCGAGGCGGGCTTCGGTGGCGTACTCAACGCCTTCGAGTTGATGAAGGCGATGATCCGCGCCGGCGCCGCCGGTGTGCACTGGGAGGACCAGCTGTCCTCCGCCAAGAAGTGCGGCCACCTCGGCGGCAAGGTGCTCATCCCGACCGGGCAGCACATCAAGACGTTGAACGCCGCGCGTCTCGCCGCCGACGTCGAGGGCGTCCCGACGCTCGTCGTCGCCCGCACCGACGCGCAGGCCGCGACGCTGATCACCAGCGACGTCGACGAGCGCGACCAGCGGTTCGTCACCGGCGAGCGCACTGCCGAAGGCTTCTACCGGGTGACCAACGGCCTCGAGCCGTGCATCGCTCGCGGCATCGCCTACGCGCCGTACGCCGACCTGCTCTGGATGGAGACGTCGACGCCGGACCTCGAGATCGCCCGGCAGTTCGCCGAGGGCGTGAAGAAGGAGTACCCGGACCAGCTACTGGCATACAACTGCTCGCCGTCGTTTAACTGGAAGGCGCACCTCGACGACGGCACGATCGCGAAGTTCCAGCGCGAGCTCGGCGCGATGGGTTACAAGTTCCAATTCATCACCCTCGCCGGATTCCACGCGCTGAACTACTCGATGTTCGAATTGGCACACGGCTACGCCGAGCACGACATGACGGCGTACGTCGAGCTGCAGGAGAAGGAGTTCGCGGCGGAAGCGATCGGCTACACCGCGACCAAGCACCAGCGCGAGGTCGGCGCCGGCTACTTCGATGCCGTCGCCACCGCCATCGACCCCGAGGCGGAAACCCTGGCGCTGAAGGGCTCCACCGAAGAGGCCCAGTTCCACTGATCTGATCACCCATCGGTTGTGAAGGCTGCGCCACAGCCCGCTGTGGCGAGGCCTTTCACAGCCGGAGAGTTGTCGATGGAGGACGGGATGCGTCGTTGCAACGGCCGGCTCTTCGATGGAAGCGCCTGCAACAACCTGACGTACGACTGCGACTGCTGCGGTGCCAGCGGTTGTCACGGTGACGGCTGCGACTCGCAGATCGCGGTCTCGGCCGCGAGTTGCGACTGCGGTGGCCGGCTGACGGCTGCGCCCGAGCGGGCGTTGATCGCTGCGGTGGTCTGAGCCGGTCAGGCCTTCGTTCCAGCCGCCACGATCAGCTCACACTCACCCACGAAGCCGTCCGAGCCCTCGAACTCGGTCAGGGCGGTCGCGATTTCTGCCCACAACGCTTCGCGGTCGGATTCGTCGAGGCCAGACATCATCTGGTGAAGCGCGCCGAACGACTCCCGTTCGAAGCGGGTGCACGTCGCCGCGTCCGGGAGGCGGATCGGAGCGCTGCACCGTTCGGTCTCGACCTCGGTGAAGCCGGCGGCTTCCAGCTCTGCCTCGATCACTCCCGGCTCGCTCAGGCTGAATGGACCCGGCTGACCGGGGGCTGGCGGCGGCAACTGGGCGCGCTCGCGGATCAGGGTCACGGGGACCGAGAAGAAGCGGTTTCGCTCCGCGCCTGAGAACACGATGGCGGCGTAGCGGCCCCCCGGGCGCAGGGCTCGGTGCGCCTCGGCCAGTCCGCGGGCGCGATCCGGCAAGTAGATCAAGCCGAGCCGGCTGATCACCGCGTCGAAGTGACCGGTCTCGACCGCCAAATCCTCCCCGTCGCAGACCCTGGTAGCGATGTTCGACAGCCCGGCGGCGAGCGCTTCGGCCTCGGCGAATTCGAGGATCCGCGGCGCGATGTCGGTGGCCAAGACGCGGCCGTCCGGTCCGACGCGCCGCGCGGCCGCGATCGACTGGCCACCGGTGCCGGCGGCGACGTCGAGGACGCGGTGACCGGGTCCGATCCGGGCCATCGTCAGCATCCGCTCGGTCGAATCTGCCAGCCAGGCCTCGATGGTCGGCGTCCAGTCATGCCACGCCTGCGCGGCAATCTGCCACTGCTCGGTCGTTGTTTTCTTGTAAGCGTCCGGGTCGAACCCGGTCGTCGGCGTCGCCATGAACGAACCCCCCTTGCCGTCGGCTACTCCCGTTCGATCCAGCCGAAGATTTCTTGCCGCTCTACTTGCTCGAGCAAGGCCGGGTGGTCGGTGCGCATGTGCGCCTGAATCGCATCGACGACAGAGTCGTCTGAATTGCCACGCGCGATGAAGCCGCACTCACAGCGGATCAGTTTCGCCATCTTCGCCCCCCTTCGGCCACACAATGTCTACGTCGGCTGCGTTGGTGCGACCTTGGGGGGATCATGGCGGACTCCGCCGTGCGCATCCAGATCTGCGGGCGCGTTGCGGTAGAGATCGACGGCGAGCCGAGGGAGTCGCGACTGCCCGGCCGGCAAGGTCGGCTGCTGTTCTGCTACCTCGTCCTCTATCGACACGAGCCGATCACCCGGGCGCGACTGACCGACGCGTTGTGGCCGGCTGGTCCGCCGCCCGCGGCCGAATCGGGCCTGAACGCCCTCTTGTCGAAGGTCCGGGCGGTGCTCGGCGCCGATGCCATCAGCCCGCGCGGACCCGTCCAGCTCCGGCTACCGGCGGATGCCTGGATTGACTACGAGGCCGCTCTCGACGCCGCACACCGCGCCGAGTCCGCGCTGTCGCTGGGGGATTGCGCGCGGGCCTGGGCCTGCGCGCAGACGGCGCTGTTCACCGCCCGCCGCGGCTTCCTGCTGCACGAATCGGTCGAGTGGGCGGACGAGGCTCGGCGACGGTTGGCCGACGTCTACCGTCGCTCGTTGGAGACTTACGCCGGCGCCGCGCTTGCGATCGGCGGCACCGAACTGGCGACTGCCGAGCGGGCCTGTCGGGAGCTGATCGGGCTGGTTCCGTTCCGGGAGTCGGCGTACGGGTTGCTGATGCAGACGCTCGCAGCCCGTGGCAACGTCGCCGAAGCCTTGCTCGTCTACGAATCGTTACGACAGTTGCTGCGTGATGAGCTCGGCGTTGCGCCCGGGCCGGATGTGCGGGCACTACACGAGCAGATCCTCACTGGCTGACGCGTGGTCCGGCGAACGCCCCGGCGGACCGCCGGGGCGCGGCGCTTGCTAGATTTTGCAGGCAGAGCGGGACCTACCGGCCCGCAACACCCATCAGCTCAGATTCGCAGGAGGTCGGACGCCGACCATGAACATCGTCGTGTGCGTCAAGCAGGTGCCCGACACCTACGCCGAAAAGAAGCTGAGCGAGTCCGACCAGACGCTCGACCGGGCCGGCGCCGAGGGCGTCATGAACGAGCTCGACGAGTACGCCGTCGAGGAAGCGCTGCGGATCAAGGAAGCCGTGGGCGGTGAGGTCACGGTGCTGACCATGGGCCCGGACAAGGCGACCGAGACGATCCGCAAGGCGCTGTCGATGGGCGCCGACGCCGCGGTGCACCTGGTCGACGACGGCCTGCACGGCTCCGACGCGCTGGCGACGTCGTACGCCATGGCGAAGGCACTCGGCACCATCGACCACGACCTGGTGATCCTCGGCGTCGAGTCGACCGACGCGCGGATGAGCGTGCTGCCGGCGATGCTGGCCGAGCGCCTCGGTGCCTCCCAGCTCACCTTCGCCCGCAAGGTCGAGGTGGCCGACGGCTCGGTGAAGATCGAGCGGCTGACCGACACCGGCTACGACGTGGTGGAGGCGCCGACCCCCGCCATCGTGTCCGTGGTCGAGAAGATCAACGAACCGCGCTACCCATCGTTCAAAGGGATCATGGCGGCGAAGAAGAAGCCGCTCACCACGCTGACTCTCGCCGACGCCGGGATCGAGGCCGGCAACGTCGGGCTCGGCGGCTCGGGCACCGAGGTCGCGGAGTCGGCCGCCCGCCCGCCGAAGGCGGCCGGCCAGATCGTCAAGGACGAGGGTGACGGCGGCGCCAAGATCGCCGAGTTCCTCGCCGCGCAGAAGATCATCTGACCAGGACGACACGGACTGACAGGGAGTACGACGACAAATGGCTGAAGTCCTCGTCCTGATCGAGCACGTCGACGGGACCCCGAAGAAGGTCTCGCTCGAGCTGCTGACGCTCGCCCGCAGCCTCGGCGAGCCGGCCGCGGTGTTCATCGGCTCGGGCTACGACAACGCGAAGTCCGCGCTCGCCGAGTACGGCGCGCAGAAGGTCTACGTGGCCGCCGACAGTGAGCTGGACGGCTACGTGGTGGCCCCGAAGGCCGAGGCGCTGGCGCAGATCGTCGGCAGCGCCTCGCCCGCGGCGGTGCTGATCGCCAGCTCGTCCGAGGGCAAGGAGATCGCCGCCCGGCTGGCAGTCAAGCTCGACTCCGGCGTGATCACCGACGCCGTCGGCCTCAGCGACGGTTTCGTGGCCGACCAGTCGATCTTCGGCGGCGCCTACACCGTGAAGTCGCGGGTCACGAAGGGCACGCCGATCATCACGGTGCGGCCCAACTCCACCGCGCCGGAGCCGGCGCCGGCCCAGCCGACCGAGGAGCAGGTGTCGGTCAGCGTCTCCGACGCCGCGAAGAAGGCCAAGATCCTCGAGAGCGTCAGCGAGAAGAAGGGTGGCCGGCCGGAGCTCACCGAAGCCGCCATCGTCGTGTCCGGCGGCCGTGGTGTCGGCGGTGCGGAGAACTTCGCGATCATCGAGAAGCTTGCCGACTCGCTCGGTGCGGCGGTCGGCGCCTCGCGCGCCGCGACCGACGCCGGGTGGTACCCGCACCAGAACCAGGTGGGCCAGACCGGCAAGACGGTGTCGCCGCAGCTCTACGTCGCGGTCGGCATCTCCGGCGCCATCCAGCACCGCGCCGGCATGCAGACCTCGAAGACGATCGTCGCCATCAACAAGGACCCGGAGGCGCCGATCTTCGAGCTGGTCGACTTCGGTGTCGTCGGCGACCTGTTCGACGTCGCACCGCAGCTGACCGAGGAGATCGAGAAGCGCAAGGGCTGATCGAGCTCAGGTAGCGGTCCGGCGGCATCACGTAAGGTCTGGCGGCGTGGCCGTTCGCTGGGACCAGCACACCGCTGCGTCGCTGGCCGCGATGCAGGATGAACTGCTGCGTGACCAGCTCCGTCACGTCGTCGGCCCGTTCTCGCCGTTGTGGCGCGGCCGACTGCGCGCGCTCAACCGGACGGCCGACTCGATTGGCACCGTCGCCGAGCTGAACGCGCTGCCGGCGTTGGGCGAGCGCGACGTCAGCCCGGACGGCGACCCGGCCGGCATGGCCGCACTTGTCGTGCAGGCCGACGAGGCGGGCTTCACGCTGCATGCGGCCGGCCCCGACCTGCGCTCCGCCATGTGGTTGCGCGCGACCCGTCGCGACGCCTACCGCCGGGTCGTCGAAGCCGACACTCGCGCGACCAGCTACGTGTTCTCCGGCCTCGGCTTTCGCTACCCGATCGCATCGACCCGCTCCGACCTGGACGTCATCACCCGCGCCGGCGCCCGGTTGTGGGAGGTGCTCGGGCTCAGCCGCAACGACGTGCTGGTGTCTGCGCTGCCGCCGGCAGCGACCGCCGAGCACGTCGCTCTCGAGTACGCCGCGCTCGGCGCGGGGGCGCCCGCGTTGTTCCCGGGCGGTCAGCCGGCTGAGGTGGTCGCGACGGTCCGGCTGGCCGCGCCGACGGTGCTCGCCGTACCGTCCGGATCTGCCGCCGCGCTGCTCGACGAGATCGGATTGGTCGAGTCGGTGCACACCGTGTTGCTCGTCGGCGCGCCGAGCAACGCGGAGCGGCTGGCGGCGGTGCACGCGTTGCGCCGCAACGGTGCCGGCTCCGATGTCGCGGTGCTCGCCGTGCACGCGCCGATCGGCGCCCGGGTGCTGTGGGGGGAGTGCCGGCAGTCCGGCGGCGCCGGCGGCCTGCACACCTACCCGGATCTCGACGTGGTCCAGGTCGTCGACCCGGAGTCGGGTGACTCGGTCGACGGCGACGGCGAGCTCGTGCTGACCCAGCTCGGCCTTCGCGGCAGCGCGCTGGTGCGCTGGCGCACCGGCGACCTGGTGACCGGTGTCGCCGCCGGCCGCTGCCCGCACTGCGGTCGCACGGTGCCGCGGGTCGACGGCGTCGCGCGGCGCGCGCTGATCGCCCGGCTCGGCGAGAGCAGGCTGCTCGATTTGCGCGCCGTCTCCGCCGCACTGGTCGGCCGCGGCGACATCGACGACTGGCGAATCGCGGTCGGCCGGCGCAGCCGCGACGACCGCCGAACCGTCACGGTGCACCTGGCCATCGCCGCCACGGCCGACGAGGCGACCGCGACCGTCGGCGCGGCGACCGACATCCGGGCCGTCGCCGGCGCCCTCCCGACGCAACTGGTCGCGGTCAGCCGATGGGATCTCGACGCGCTGACAGGTGAGGCGCTGACCGCCCGGATCCGGGTGGCCGCCTAACCCGCTCGGCGGGCCCGCCCGCCGCGGCGCGCCGTGGTGGCAGCCCGAAATGTTCTGGCGGCGCGCCCGTACCCTGGTGGCAATGGCATACCTCGACCATGCGGCGACCACGCCGATGCTGCCGCAGGCGGTCGACCTGATGGCCGAGTTGCTCGCCCAGGTCGGCAATGCCTCGTCGCTGCACGCCACCGGCCGGCAGGCCCGCCGGATCGTCGAGGAGTCGAGGGAGTCGGTCGCCGCCGCGGTCGGCGTCCGGCCCAGCGAGGTCGTGTTCACCAGCGGCGGCACCGAGAGCGACAACCTCGCGTTGAAGGGCCTGTTCTGGGCCCGCCGAGCGGCCGACCCGCGCCGCCGCAAGGTGCTGGTGAGCTCGGTCGAGCATCATGCGGTGCTCGATTCGGCGGAATGGCTTGCGGCGCACGAGGGCGCCGACCTCGTGCTGCTGCCGGTCGATGCTGCCGGTCGCGTCTCGCCGGAGACGTTGCAATCCGCGATCGAGCCCGCGCCCGACGAGGTCGCCGTCGTCAGCGTGATGTGGGCCAACAACGAGGTCGGCACCGTCCAGCCGATGGCCGATCTCGCGGAGGTCGCGGCCGGGTACGGCATTCCGTTACACACCGACGCCGTGCAGGCGGTCGGTGTACTACCGGTCGACGCCGGCACGACCGGGGTGACGGCGCTGACGCTGACCGGCCACAAGCTCGGCGGCCCGATCGGCGTCGGCGCGTTGCTGCTCGACCGCGACGCCGAGTGCACCCCGCTGCTGCACGGCGGCGGTCAGGAGCGCGACGTCCGCTCCGGGACGCTGGACGTCCCCGGCGTCGCCGCGTTTGCGCTGGCCGTCGGGCTGGCGGTGAAGGAGCAGGCGGAGCGGGCCGAACGAGCCCGGGAGCTGCGCGACCGATTGGTCGCCGGCGTGCTGGCGGCGGTGCCGGACGCGCGGCTGAACGGCGACCCGCGGCCGGACGGGCGGCTGCCGGGCAACGCGCACTTCTCGTTCCCCGGGTGTGAGGGCGACGCCCTGCTCATGCTGCTCGATGCCCGCGGCGTCGAATGCTCGACCGGGTCCGCCTGCTCGGCCGGCGTCGCGCGGCCGAGCCACGTGTTGCTCGCGATGGGCCACGACGAGGACCTGGCGCGGGCATCGCTGCGCTTCTCGCTGGGCCACAGCTCGACCGCCGCCGACGTCGACGCGTTGCTCGAAGTGATCGCGCCGGTGGTCGAGCGCGCACGCGCCGCCGGGCGCGCCGGCGCCGATCGCGCCGAAGCCGGTCGGTGACGCCGTGAAGGTGCTCGCCGCGATGTCCGGCGGCGTCGACTCGGCGGTCGCGGCCGCCCGCGCGGTCGACGCGGGCCACGACGTCACCGGCGTACATCTCGCACTGTCACCGTCGCCCGCCGCTCGGCGCGACGGCGCCCGCGGCTGCTGCTCGCTGGAAGACGCGCACGACGCCCGCCGAGCCGCCGACGTCATCGGCATCCCGTTCTACGTTTGGGACGTCGCCGAGCGGTTCGGCCGCGACGTCGTCGACGACTTCGTTGCCGAGTACGCCGCCGGCCGCACCCCGAACCCGTGCGTGCGCTGCAACGAGCGGATCAAGTTCGCCGCCGTCCTCGACCGGGCTCGGGCGCTCGGCTTTGACGCGGTGTGCACCGGCCACTACGCCCGGCTGGTCGGTGGCCGGCTGCATCGCGCCGCCGACCCGGCGAAGGACCAGTCCTACGTGCTGGCCGTGTTGCGCGACGACCAGCTGGCCGGCGCGATGTTCCCGCTCGGCGGTTCCACCAAGGCGGACGTCCGCCGCGAGGCGTCCGACCGCGGACTCGCCGTGGCGAACAAGCCGGACAGCCACGACATCTGCTTCATCCCGTCGGGCGACACCGCCGGCTGGCTGCGGACACGGCTCGGCTCGCAGCCCGGCCCGATCCTCGACGAGTCGGGCGCCGTGGTCGGCCGCCACGACGGCAGCTACGCGTTCACGGTCGGGCAGCGACGCGGGCTCGGGCTCGCGACGCCCGCGGCCGACGGTCGGCCGCGCTACGTGCTGTCGGTCTCGCCGGTGGAGCGAAGCGTCACGGTCGGTCCGGAGGAGCGGTTGGCGGCGCGACGGATCGACTGCGGCGCACCCACCTGGTGCGGGCCGGCACCGGACCTGCCGCTGGCGGCGGCCATCCAGATCCGCGCGCACGGCGAGCCGGTCACGGCGACCGTCGACCTGGTCGACGGGCGGCTGGTCGCGACCGCGGCCGAGCCGCTGTCGGGCGTCGCGCCGGGACAAAGCCTCGTGGTCTACGACGGCGACCTGGTGATCGGCTCCGCCACCATCGACCGCGCCCGGTAGCCGGCGCCGCGGCAGTTGGGGAGGTGGACGTGAGGTACGTCGCGCTGCTGCGCGCGGTCAACCTGGGCAGCTACCAAAAGGTGCCGATGGCCAAGCTGCGCGAGCTGGCGAGCGCGGCCGGCTTCGCCGAGGTCTCGACGTACCTGCAGAGCGGCAACCTCGTCGTCAGCAGCACGTGGCCGGCGGAGCGGGTCGGCGCCACGGTCGGCGACCTGCTCGCGGCCGAGCTCGGGATCGAGGTCGAGGTGATGGTGCGCAGCCGCGACGACATCGCCGACATCGTGGCCGCCGACGTGCTGGGCGACGTGGCGGACGATCCGGCGAAGCGCCTGGTCAGCTTCCTGTCAGCGGCGCCGCCGGCCGACCGGGTCGCCGCCGTCGACGTCGGCAGGTACCTGCCCGAGCAGTGGGCGGTGCGCGGCCGCGAGCTCTACCTGTGGTGTCCGAACGGGATCGGGCGATCGAAGCTGGCGACCGCGCCGTGGCTGCGGCTGCTCGGCGTCACCGGCACCGCCCGCAACTGGCGCACGGTCACCGCGTTGCTCGACCTGCTCGACGAATGACCGCCGCGCCGCCCTTGTTCGGATCCGGCCGAAGCCGGCACATACTCTCTTGCTTATGCCTGATCCGGTGCAGCTGACCGATCTCGATGTCATCACCCGCTACAGCATTGCGGTGCGGACCGCGACCGCCGATCGCGACGAGCTGATCGCGACGCTGCGGGCGGACCTCGCCTGGCTCGACGGCGGCCGCCGGTCGCGTCCGTCACTGAGCAGCACCAGCCGGGCGGTGCGAGCCCAGCCGGCAGCAGCCGAGGACTACGACGAGGAGCCGCCGGCCCGGCGGACCACCCGCAAGACCGCGACGCGGACGGCGTCGAAGAAGGCCACCGCCAAGAAGACCAGCACGGCCACCCGCCGCCGCAGCCGCTGACGAGGCAGTCGGCATGGACTTCACCGAGAGCGAGCAGCACCGGGCGCTGCGCAGCGCCGTCGCCGACCTCGCGGCTCGCTACGGCCACGACTACATGCGCCGCAAGGTGGCGGCCGGCGAACCCACCGACGAACTCTGGCAGGAGGCGGGCAGGCTCGGCTTCCTCGGCGTCAACCTGCCGGAGGAGTACGGCGGTGGCGGCGGCGGGATGTACGAGCTGTCGCTGGTGCTCGAAGAGCTGTCGGCCGGTGGCTGTAGCCAGCTCATGATGGTCGTCTCGCCGGCGATCTGCGGCACCGTGATCACGCGGTTCGGCACCGACGTACAGAAGAAGCGGTGGCTGCCGGGCATCGCCGACGGCTCGATCATCATGGCGTTCGGCATCACCGAACCCGACGCCGGTTCCAACTCGCACATGATCACCACAACGGCGCGGCGCGACGGTGAGGAGTGGGTGCTCAACGGACGCAAGGTGTTCATCTCCGGCGTCGACCACGCCACCGCCGTGCTCATCGTCGGTCGCACCGAGGACGCCAAGACCGGTCGGCTCAAGCCGGTGCTGTTCGTCGTGCCGACCGACGCCGCCGGGTTCGAGTACCGCCAGATCGAGATGGATCTGGCGATGCCGGACAAGCAGTTCCAGCTGTTCCTCGACGACGTGCACCTCCCGCCCGACGCCCTCGTCGGTGAGGAGGACGCCGCGCTGGCCCAGTTGTTCGCCGGGCTCAACCCCGAGCGCATCATGGCCGCCGCGCTGTCGGTCGGGACCGCGCGGTTCGCCCTCGACAAGGCCGTCGCCTACGCCAAGCAGCGGGCGGTGTGGGGCACGCCGATCGGCGCCCACCAAGGGCTCGCCCATCCGCTCGCGGCGGTCAAGGTCGAGATCGAGCTGGCCAAGCTGATGATGCAGAAGGCGGCCACGCTCTACGACGCCGGCGACGACATGGCGGCGGGTGAGGCGGCGAACATCGCGAAGTACGCCGCAGCCGAGGCCAACATGCACGCCGTCGACCAGGCGGTGCAGACGCATGGCGGCAACGGCTTCGCCAGCGAGTACGGCCTCGGCACGTTGCTGGCCACCTCGCGGGTCGGCCGGGTCGCGCCGGTCAGCCGCGAGATGGTGCTCAACTTCGTCGCGCAGTTCAGCCTCGGCCTGCCGAAGTCATATTGAGCCTGTCTGGGTTGGCGGGAGTCGCGACCGGCGTCGGGTCGCTGCCGGGCGACGACGTCGACCGGGCGCTGGCGCTGGTGTTCGACGAGCTGCCCGACCTGCCGCACCTGCCCGAGCTGCCGGCGCGCGGCCCGGGCGCGGACATGATCGGGCGGACCGCGACCCAGCTCGACGGGCTGGCGGTCGACCTCCAACCATCCGGCTGGCGGCTGCAGCCGCGCCCCGGCCTCGATGTCGAGCGCGGCCGGGTCATGCTCGCCCGTGATCTGGACGCGTTGCTTCCGGTCGCCGGCCCGGGCTACGACGGCTGGCTGAAGCTGCAGCTGGCCGGGCCGTGGACGTTGGCGGCGGCGCTGGAGCTGCCGCGCGGCAATCCGGCGATCTCTGATGCCGGCGCTGTGCGCGACCTGGTGGCCGCCCTCTGCGGCACGGTCCGCGACCACCTCATCCAGGTACGCCGACGGGTGCCGGGCGCCCGGCTGGTGCTGCAGTTCGACGAGCCCGGCCTGCCCGGCGTGCTCGCGGGCCGGATCCCGACGGCGAGTGGTCTCGGCCGGGTGCGGGCGACCGAAGCGAGCGACGTGGAGGCGGCGCTGCGCGACGTGGTCGAGGCCGCCGGCGACGTGCCGGTCGCCATCCACTGCTGTCACGCCGAGGCACCGCTGCAGTTGCTGCAGGCGGCCGGCGCCACGGCGGTCGGGATCGACCTGCTCTCCGGCCGTCCCGACTACGACGCGCTCGGCGAGTTGGTCGAGGCGGAGGTCGCGCTGTGGCTCGGGGCCGTGCCGGGGCTCGGGCCCGGATCGGCACCGGCACCGCGTGAGGTCGCCGAGCCGGTTCGCCGGCTGTGGCGCGAGCTCGGCTTTGCCGCCGAGCGGCTTCCCGACGTTGTCGCGCTGACGCCGTCGTGCGGCCTTGCCGGGGCGTCGGAGGGCTGGGCGCACTCGGCGTACCGAATCCTGCGGCAGGCGATGGCCGCACTCACCGAGGCACCGGAGGGGGTGAGCCGGTGACACCGCGGAAGGCGGCCGCAGAGCCGCCGGCCGATGTCATCCGGCAGCACAGCGACCTGGCGCAAGAGCTCGAGGACCTTGCCTACCGCTACTACGTCCTCGCGCGTCCGACCGTCAGCGACGCCGAGTACGACACGAAGATGCGGGCGCTGGAACAGCTGGAGGAGCAATACCCGGCGTTGCGCACGCCGGACTCGCCGACCCAGAAGGTCATGGAGTCGCTGTCCAACGACTTCGGCGAGATCCGCCACCTGCAACGGTTGATGTCGCTGGAAGATGTCTTCAGCGACGAGGAGTTCGACGCCTGGGCGGTGCGCGCCACCCGCGAGGTGCAGGTGCCGCACTGGCTCTGCGAGCTGAAGATCGACGGGCTGGCGGTCGACCTGGTCTACGAGAACGGCCGGCTGGTCCGGGGAGCGACCCGGGGCGACGGCGTCACCGGCGAGGACATCACGCTCAACATCCGCACGATCGAAGCGGTGCCGAGCCGGCTGCGCGGCAAGCCGCCGACGCTGCTCGAGGTGCGGGGCGAGGTGTTCCTCACCCACGCCGCCTTCGAGCAGATCAACGCCGGTCTGGTCGACAGCGACCGCGGGCCGTTTGCCAACCCGCGCAATGCCGCCGCGGGGTCGCTGCGGCAGAAGGACCCGCGGATCACCGCGCAGCGACCGCTGACGATGACGGTCCACGGCATCGGCGCGACCGAAGGGTTCGACCCGCCCACGCAGTCCGCGGCGTACGACGCGATGCAGGAGATGGGGCTGCCGATGAGCAGCCACTACCAGGTGGTGGACGACCTCGACGGGGTCCGCCGCTACATCGTGCATTGGGGCGAGCACCGCCACGACCTCGAGCACGACATCGACGGCATCGTGGTCAAAGTCGACGACCGCGCCCTGCAGCGCCGGCTGGGCGCGACGTCGCGGGCGCCGCGATGGGCGGTGGCGTGGAAGTACCCGCCCGAGGAGGTCACGACCAAGCTCAACAACATCTTCGTCAACGTCGGCCGCACCGGGCGGGTGACACCGTTCGCCGCGCTGGAGCCGGTGCGGGTCGGCGGCGTGACAGTCAGCACAGCGACGCTGCACAACGAGTCGGAAGTACGCCGCAAGCAGGTGCTCGTCGGCGACACCGTCGTCGTCCGGCGGGCGGGCGACGTCATCCCCGAGGTGGTCGGGCCGGTCGTCGACCTGCGCACCGGTGACGAGAAGCCGTTCAAGATGCCGACCCGCTGCCCGGAGTGCAAGACGCCCTTGGCCCGCGGCGAGGACGAAGCCGACTGGCGCTGCCCGAACACCGTCGGCTGCCCGGCGCAACAACGGGAGTCGATCTTCCACCTCGCCGGCCGCGGAGCGCTCGACATCGACGGGCTCGGCTACGAGACCGGCATCGCGCTGCTGCAGGCCGGCCGGATCAACGACATCGGCGACGTCTTCGCCCTCACCGCCGAGTCGTTCGACGGGCTTCGCGGCTTCGCCGACAAGAAGATCCAGCAGGTGCTCAACGGCCTCGAGGCGGCCCGGCACCGCCCGCTGTGGCGGCTGCTGGTCGGCCTGTCGATCCGCCACGTCGGCCCGACCGCGGCGCAGGCGCTCGCGCGGGAGTTCCGCTCGATCGACGCGATCATGGCGGCGAGCACGGACGAGCTCGCCGCGGTCGAAGGCGTCGGGCCGACGATCGCGCAGGCCGTCGCCGACTGGTTTGCCGACCCGCGGCACCGCGACATCGTCGAGCGGCTGCGCGCGGGCGGCGTGTCGATGGCGGACGCGGCACCGACCGGCGGGCCGGGCCCACTCGACGGGCTGACCTTCGTCGTGACCGGGACGCTGTCGGGCTACTCGCGGGAGGGCGCGACCGAAGCGATCCAGGCCGCCGGCGGCAAGGTGACCGGCTCGGTGAGCGCCAAGACGTCGTACGTTGTGGCGGGCGACGCGCCGGGCAAGGCGAAGTACGACAAGGCCGTCAAGCTCGACGTACCGATCATCGACGAGGAGACGCTCGTCGAAATGCTGGCGAACGGTTCGGGCTCGGCAACCTAAACTCGGCGTCGTGCCTGGAGTGAGCAGAGACGACGTCGCGCACCTCGCCCGGCTCGCTCGGATCGCGATGACCGACGAGGAGCTGGACGCGATGGCCGGCCAGCTCGACGTCATCATCGGCGCGGTCAGCCGGGTGCAGGAAGTCGCGGCCGCCGACATCCCGCCGACCTCCCACGCCGTGCCGGTCACCAACGTGTTCCGGCCCGACGCGCCCCGTCCAGGCCTGACCGCCGACGAGGCGCTCGCCGCCGCCCCCGCCGCCGAAGCCGGCCGGTTCCGCGTCCCGCGCATCCTGGACGAAGAGTGAGCGAGCTCTTCCGGAAGACCGCGACCGAGCTGGCCGGGCTGATCGCGAGCCGCGAGGTCTCGGCAGTCGAGGTGACGCAGGCACACCTCGACCGGATCGCCGCGGTCGACGACAAGGTCCACGCGTTCCTGCACGTCGACGCCGACGGCGCCCTGGCGCAGGCCCGCCGGGTCGACGCGGTGCTGGGCGGCCGGGCGGGGGGTAGTGGGCGGGGGCCGCTGGCCGGCGTCCCGCTGGCGCTGAAGGACATCGTGGTCACCCGCGGCGTGCCGACCACCGCCGGCTCCCGCATCCTCGAGGGCTGGCTGCCGCCGTACGACGCCACGATCGTCGAGCGGATGCGCGCCGCCGGTGTCGTCGTACTGGGCAAGACCAACCTCGACGAGTTCGCCATGGGGTCGTCGACCGACCATTCGGCGTACGGCCCGACCCACAACCCGTGGGACCTGGATCGCACGCCCGGTGGCTCGGGCGGCGGGTCGAGCGCGGCGTTGGCGGCGTTCCTCGCTCCGATCGCGGTCGGCACCGACACCGGCGGGTCGATCCGCCAGCCGGCCGCGGTCACCGGCACCGTTGGCGTCAAGCCGACGTATGGCGGGGTCTCGCGCTACGGGCTCGTGGCGTTCAGCTCGTCACTCGACCAGGCCGGCCCGTGCGCCCGCAACGTCGTCGATGCGGCGTTGCTGCACGAGGTGCTCGCCGGCCACGACGAGCGCGACTCGACATCGATCGACGCGCCGGTCCCGCCGGTCCTCGAGGCGGCCCGGGCGGGCGACATCAGCGGGATGCGCATCGGCGTGGTCAAGGAGTTCGCCGGCGACGGTTACCAGGCGGGCGTGACGGCGCGCTTCGACGACGCCGTGGCGCTGCTGACGAAGCTCGGCGCCGACGTCGTCGAGGTGTCGTGCCCGCACTTCGACTACGCCCTCCCGGCGTACTACCTGATCGCACCGAGCGAAGCGTCGAGCAACCTGGCGCGCTACGACGCCATGCGCTACGGCCTGCGCGTCGGCGACGACGGCGAGGCGTCGGCGGAAGAGGTCATGGCCGCGACCCGCGACGCCGGCTTCGGCCCGGAGGTCAAGCGCCGCGTGATGCTCGGAACCTACGCGCTATCGGCGGGGTACTACGACGCCTACTACGGCCAGGCGCAGAAGGTCCGGACGCTGATCACCCGCGACTTCGAGGCGGCCTTCGAGCAGGTCGACGTCCTGGTCTCGCCGACGACGCCGACGACGGCGTTCCGGTTGGGGGAGCGGGTCGACGACCCGTTGGCGATGTACCTCGCCGACCTGTGCACCATCCCGTCGAACTTGTACGGCGGCCCCGCGATGTCGTTGCCGTGCGGCCTCGCCGACGACGGCCTGCCGGTCGGGCTGCAGGTGATGGCGCCGGTGATGGCCGACGATCGTTGCTACCGCGTCGCGGCTGCGGTCGAGCGCGAGCTCGGCAGCGACCGGCTGCTCGACCAAGCGCCGCCACTCTGACCGCCCATCGCCATCGCGCGTTGCTAGAGCAACGTCAGATGGCGATGATCTTCAAAGCGCGCGTGCCGCGCTCTGCTTAAAGCGCGCGTGCCGCGCGAAGTGCTTCGCGTTTGACGTCGCGCTCGAGCCGGTCGACGAACAGCTTGCCGTCGAGGTGGTCGCACTCGTGCTGCAGGCACCGGCCGAGCAACTCGGTGCCCTCGACGGTGATCGGCTGGCCGCTGGCGTCGACGCCTTCGACCTTCGCGTAGTCGGCTCGCCGGCACGGGTACCACAGCCCGGGCAGCGACAGACACCCCTCGTCGCCGTCCTGCTCGCCGTCGACGGCGACCAGCCGGGGATTGACGACGACGCCCGCCTCGCCGTCGACGTACCAGGAGAATGCCCGCAGCGACACCCCGATCTGGTTGGCCGCCAAGCCCGCCCGGCCCTCGGCGCCGGTGACCGTGTCGAGCAGGTCCTGGCACAGCGCCGCGATCGCGTCGTCGAAGACGGTGACCTCGTCGCACGGCGTGCGCAGCACCGGGTCGCCCCATTTCCGGATGTCCCGCATCGCCACGGCTGACACACTAGAAGCCATGACGGCGGTGCTCGACTACGAAGACGTTCTCGTCCGCTACGAGCCGGTGTTCGGCCTTGAGACGCACGTCGAGCTCGGGACGACGACGAAGCTGTTCTGCGGCTGCTCGACCGAGTTCGGTGCGCCGCCGAACACCCAGGTGTGCCCGGTCTGCCTGGGGCTGCCCGGCTCGCTGCCGGTGACCAACGCGGCCGCGATCGAGTACACCGTGCGGATCGGCCTCGCGCTGCACTGCGACATCGCCGAGTGGTGCCGGTTCGCGCGGAAGAACTACTTCTATCCGGACATGCCAAAGGACTACCAGGTCTCGCAGTACGACGAACCGCTGTGCACCGACGGCTACCTCGACGTCGTGGTCGACGGCGAGACCTACCGGGTCGAGATCGAGCGCGTGCACTTGGAGGAGGACACCGGCAAGTCCCTGCACGTTGGAGGCGCGACCGGCCGGATCCACGGCGCCACCCACTCGCTGGTCGACTACAACCGCGCCGGCATCCCGCTCGTCGAGATCGTGACCCGGCCGGTGGCCGGCACCGGCCAGCGAGTCGCGGCAGTCGCCCGCGCCTACGTCACCGAGCTGCGCGAGCTGCTGCGTGGCCTCGGCGTCTCCGACGTGCGGATGGAGCAGGGCTCGCTGCGTTGCGACGTGAACCTCTCGCTGATGCCGCGCGGGAGCGCCGAGTTCGGCACCCGCACCGAGACCAAGAACGTCAACTCGCTCCGATCGGTGGAACGCGCGGTGCGCCACGAGGTGCAACGCCAAGGCGCGCTGCTCGACGCCGGCGAGCGGGTCGTGCAGGAGACCCGCCACTTCCACGAGGACCGCGGGACGACGAGCCCGGGCCGCAGCAAGGAAGAGGCGCAGGACTACCGCTACTTCCCGGAGCCGGACCTGGTGCCGCTCGCCCCGCCGGCCGACGAGGTCGCGCGCATCCGGGCCGCGCTGCCGGAGCCGCCGAGCGTTGCGCGAGCCCGGTTCGCCGAGCAGCACGGGTTCACGCCGCTGGACCTCGAGCAGATGACGAACGCCGGTGTCCTCGACCTCGTCGCGGCGACGATCGCCGCCGGTGCGGCGTCCGGCAAGGCGCGCGGCTGGTGGCTCGGCTATCTAGTGGGACGCGCCAACGACGCCGAGACCGAGCCAAGCGACCTGGCGATCACACCCGCGCAGGTTGCCCGGATCAGCGCGCTGGAGGACGACGGGTCACTGACCAACAAGCTCGCCCGGCAGGTCGCCGACGCCGTGATCGCCGGCGAGGGTGACGTCGACGCCGTCATCGCCGCGCACGGCTGGACGGTCGCTGGCGACGACGAGCTGCTGGCCGCCGTCGACGCAGCGATCGCCGCGCAAGCCGACGCCGCCCAGAAGGTGCGCGACGGCAACCAGGCGGCCGTGGGCCCGCTGGTCGGTGCGGTGATGAAGGCGACCGGTGGCGCGGCCGATGCCCGACGTGCCCGCGAGCTGCTGCTGGAGCGGCTCAGCGCCTAGTTGGGACGCGCGAGCGCACCAGCACGTAGGGCACCGTCACCGGGTGGCGGTACAACCGCTTGCCACCGAACGACAGCCAGGTCCGGCTGTGGCTGCGGTAGCCGACCGAGTGCTTGGCGTAGTCACACACGCCAGTCGGGAAGATTCGCCGCAGCGCGTGAAGCTGCGCCGCGGTGAGTGACTTCGGGTAGTCGCTGCGGCGTACCGGCCGGAGCCGGCACTTGATGGTGTCCTCGGCGAGCGGGCCGCCGGCCACCTGCCGCGGCCCGGCGTGCTTGGCGACCGAGCAGCTGACGAGCGGCAGCTCGAGCGACCCGGCGCGGCAGCTGTCCGCCGCGGCCGCCGGCCGGCTGTGCGCGACCAGCCACGCACGCGACCGGAACGGATGGGCGCGCTGCAGCCGGTCGAGATCCGACAGCCACTGGTTGGCGACCGGGATCGCGGCCGCCGGGTACGTGACGCCGCTCCAGATCGCCTGGCTGCGGTGGTTGCCGAAGTTCGCGTTCAGCCGCGCACGGATCTCGTAGGGCCGGATCTGGTCGTGGATGTCGAGCTCGGGGACGACGTCGGAGACCGGAATGGTCTGATCGATGATCGGCGTCTGGTTGATCGCGCCGAACTCCCCGACCCCGCCGACCGCGAACATCCGCCGTGCCTCCCACCGGCCCATCGACTCGCGGCGGGACATGAAGCCACCGTCGAGGTTGACGCCGCCGATGTCACGGTTGAGCTGGACGAACTCGGCCGGCGTGATCTCGCCCCTCCGTAGCGCCCGCAGCCCGTACTGCACGCCGACGTTGTCCAGCGGCCGGTAGGCGCGGCCGGTCCGCGGGTTGGTGCCGAGCACGTTCTTCAGGTCGTCCTGCAGGTCGCAGCGCACCCCGTGCGGATTGGTACGCCGGTTGTAGACCTCGCTGGGCGGAATCGCTCCCGGGCATGACGTCGGCTTCAGGTTGCCGCCGAACAGGCTGTTCCAGTCGTTGCAGACCTGGCTGGTCGCCAGCCCGCTGACCGCCTGCTGTTTGATCACGTTCCAGCCGGAGTGCGTCTGGAAGAAGTGCTTCATCAGCACGCAGTCGCCGACCGTCATCGCGGTGGTCACGACGTCCGGGAACGACAGCAACGGGGTGCCGGCGTCGAGCACGCCCGGGTAGCCGTTCGCCGTCGTGTACTGCTGGATCGCGCCGCCGGATGCACCACCGCCGATGACGTGGAAAACGTCGCCGTACCGGTCGACGATGTGCTCTTTGATCATCATCAGCGTCTCCGCCGAGAGCACCTGGTTGCAGTGCACGCCGAACACCGTGAGTGACGACTGGCCGACCATGAACCCGTGGGCCAGCAGCGTCGGCAGGTTGAGGAGCGGCCCCGTGATGTTCTCTCCGCCGATCTCGCTCAACGGGCTGAAGACCGAGATCTCCCCGTCGTCGCCACCCTGCGAGTAGCCGGTGCCGCAGGACTCGCCGAAGTGGTAGACCAGGCTGTGGTTCCACGCTGGGTCGTGGAAGACGCCGCCTCGCACGGCATGGGTCGCGTGCGGGTCGGCGAGCACCGCGAGCCGGGTGATCGAGCGGTTGATCACCACCGTCTCGACGCGCACGATCACCGGCACCCGGCGGCCGTGCACCATCGTCGTCATCGCTCCCGTCGGGTAGGCGCCGCCCGGGTTCGCCAGCCGATGGAAGTTGCCGAGCAGGTCCTCGTACCACCAATGCACGCGGCGCGGTGCCAGGCAGTCGTTGCCCTTGGCCGGGCCGAGCCCGGAGCCGGCGGTGCCGCAGACGAACGGTTCCTGGTGCGGTCCGCTGATGATCGGACCTTGCAGCGAGTGGACGTGTAGCCGGAGGTGCACGACGCGGCGGCCGTAACGATGGCTGGTCGCGCTCGCGGTCACGTCGTTGCCGCCGAGGTGCAATCGCCGGACCAGCCCTTCGACGACTCCCGGCTGCTGGCCGGGCCGACCGGCAACGTGGTGGAACGCGCGTGTGACATCGCGCCCGTCGACGGTGACGTGCAGCCGGTCGTGTGCGCCGAGGCCGCGGATCGCCAGCCGCGCGGCGTGCCCGGTCACGAGGTTCGGTCGCGTCGACACGGTCGTCATCTCGATCTGGCCGGGCCGCAGTCCGGCCGCGTCGGCGGTGAATGCGTTCGCGTGCCGCACGACCGGGCCGTCGCCGGCAAGTGACGCTTCCGCGGCCGGTCGGTGATGCGACGACGCGCGGGGTGCCGGAACGGCCGCGGAATGCGGCCGCGGTGCGGGTTTGACGGAGACGTGATGGGAGCCGGCCGTCGTAGCACTGACCGGCAGGCCGGTGGCGACGATCAGCGCCAGACCGCCGGCAACGGACCGGAAGCGGAGCATCGTGGTATCAAATCGTCCGGTTCGGATCGCCGCCACGGAGGTTCCGGCGCGGCGTCACCCAGGCAGCGACGGGTCGTCGGCGCCGTCGTCGTGATTCGCGATCTCTTCCTTGGTAGTCGGATTGCTCGACCACTGCATCAGCACCGCCGCGGCCGCCGGTCGACGGCGCAGGGTGTGCTGCACGATCACGTCGCCGCACTGGTCGTAGAGGTTGGCGAACGCGAGCGGCTCGTTCTGGATCAGCCGGTCAAACGCCTCTGCCGTCAGCAGATCGATCTGGGCGAACCACTGCTCCGCGTCGACATTGTGGTCGCAGAGGAACCGGAACAACCGGCCCAGGTCACCCGCCGCGACCATGTCAGCCAGCGTTGGCTCGTCCTTACTGCTCATCGGCTCATCCTGCCGTAACCGGCCCCGGGGCGAACTCGGTGCGCGCGGCCAGGGCGCGTAGCTCGTCGGCCAGCTCGCTCGGGTATTCCAGCGGCAGGAAGTGGCTGCCGGGGAGCACCCGGAGATCGGCGTGCGGGATGCACGCCGCAGCCGCCCGCATGTCGTCCAGCGAGGTGATCACGTCGTGTCGCCCGGCGACGAGCGTGACCGGCTCGGTGACGAAGGCGAGATCCATTGGCTCGTGCAGTGAGCCCGCCAGCGCCAGCGTGAAGTACCACCGGAAGTCGTGCTCGCGGAACTCCTCCAGTGCGGGCAGCAGCCATTCCGGCTGCGCCGCCGGCGTCACCAAGCCGCTGTGGCTGATGATCCGGGCCGTCGTACGCGTCAACGGCGTGTGCCGGAAGCCCCAGGACAGCGCCGGCCCGAGCGCCTTGGCGGTCTTCGCTCCGGCGACGCCGAGCCGGTGGCGCAGCGGCCGGGGGACGCGCAGCGGCCCGCCGATCGCTTGAAACGTCCCGCCCGGCACGCCGGCGACCGCGAGCACTCCCGCGACCCGTTCCGGGTGTTGCCGCGCGAGCTCGAAGCCGATGTTGACGCCGAGCGACCAGCAAGCCAGCAGCGCGCGGTCGAGCCCCTGGTGATCCATCAGCGCGAGTACGTCGGCCATGTGGTCGTCGATCGAGATCCGGCTTTCGTCCGCAGGCCGGTCGCTGCCCCCGGTGCCGCGGTAGTACCAGCTGCACACCTGGAAGCCGGAGTCGGCGGCCGCCACGACCGGCCACGCGATCGGCGGCGTACCGAGGCCGTTGCAGATCACTACCGGGATGCCGGCGCCGTCGTTGTGCCAGCCCGCGATCGTCGTCCCGTCCGCACTGTCAAACGTGAACCTGGACATGGCCCGGCGATCGTAACGGCTGTGCGTGTGCCTAATCTCTTGGCGTGGATCGCAAGCCGCGCAGCCGTGACGTGACCGATGGATACGAGCGCGCGCCCGCCCGCGCGATGCTGCGAGCCGTCGGGCTGACCGACGCCGACTGGGACAAGCCGCAGATCGGCATCGCCTCGTCGTGGAACGAAATCACGCCGTGCAACCTGTCCCTGGACCGGCTGGCGCAGCGGGCCAAGGACGGCGTGCGGCAGGCCGGTGGCGTGCCGCTCGAGTTCGGCACCATCTCGGTGTCGGACGGGATCTCGATGGGACACGAGGGCATGCACGCCTCGCTCGTGTCACGCGAGGTCATCGCCGACTCGGTCGAGACCGTGATGTTCGCTGAGCGGTTCGACGGGTCGGTGCTGCTCGCCGGCTGCGACAAGTCGCTGCCGGGGATGGTCATGGCGGCGGCCCGGCTGGATCTCGCCGCCGTGTTCCTGTACGCCGGCACCAGCCTGCCCGGCCGGCTCGACGACCGCGACCTCAACATCGTCGACGTCTTCGAGGGCGTCGGAGCCTGCGCGCTCGGCCGGATCACCGTCGACGAGCTCGGCGAGATCGAGCGTCGTACCTGCCCGGGCGAGGGTGCCTGTGCCGGGATGTTCACCGCCAACACGATGGCGAGCGCGATCGAGGCGCTCGGCCTCTCGCTGCCCGGCAGTGCCTCGCCGCCGGCCGTGGACCGGCGCCGCGAGGAGTACGCGCTGCGCTCCGGTGAGGCGGTGGTCGCGATGCTCGAGGCCGGCACGACCGCGCGCGACATCCTGACCAAGCCGGCGTTCGAGAACGCGATCACCGTCGTGATGGCGCTGGGCGGATCCACCAACGCAGTGCTCCACCTGCTCGCGATCGCGCACGAGGCCGGCGTGGACTTGACGCTGGACGACTTCAACCGGATCGGTGACCGCACGCCACATCTGGCCGACGTGAAGCCGTTCGGCCGGTTCGCGATGGCCGACGTCGACCGCGTCGGGGGCATTCCGGTGGTGATGCGGGCGCTGCTCGACGCCGGCCTGCTGCACGGCGACTGCCTCACGGTGAGCGGCCGCAGCGTCGCGGACAACCTGGCCGAGATCGCGCCGCCCGACCCGGATGGCGCGGTCATCCGCGCGGTCGCGGAACCGATTCACAAGACCGGCGGGCTCACCATCCTGAAGGGCTCGCTCGCCCCCGAGGGCGCGGTGGTCAAGACCGCCGGCGTCGACCGCGACGTGTTTGAGGGCACCGCCCGGGTCTTCGACACCGAGCAGCCCGCGATGGCCGCCTGCCTGGCCGGCGAGCTGAAGCCGGGCGACGTCGTCGTCATCCGCTACGAGGGGCCGCGCGGCGGCCCAGGCATGCGCGAGATGCTCGCGATCACCGGCGCGATCAAGGGCGCGGGCCTCGGCAAGGACGTGCTGCTGCTGACCGACGGCCGGTTCTCGGGCGGTACGACGGGGCTATGCGTCGGGCACGTCGCGCCGGAGGCGACCGACGGCGGCCCGATCGCGTTCGTCCGCGACGGCGACCCGATCCGGCTCGACGTCAACAGCCGCCGGCTCGACCTGCTGGTCGACGACGCCGAGCTGCAGCGCCGCCGCAACGGCTGGGCGCCGCCGCCGCCGCGCTACCCGACCGGCGTGTTCGGCAAGTACGTCAAGTTGGTGCGCTCCGCCGCCCAAGGCGCCGTCTGCGGCTAACCCAACCCCCCCGCAGATCTTCGCGTAACCGCACGAAATCGGCCGTGACACGCCGTACCCGCGTGCGACTGCGCGAAGATCTGCGGGTGGTGATGGTTTGACGGGGGCGCAGCGATGGTCCACTCTTGGTGCGTGCGGCGAATTCTCGTAGTCCTGGAGCACGTGGTCTGAGCAACCCCGACCACGTGCCGCCCCTCAGCGCTTTGCGCGAGGGGCTTTTGCATGTCATGGGCTAGCGACAACAGCCGAGCGGCACACCGACGAGGTACGACGAGAGAGCGGAAGTGATGGCGGTGGAACGGGTGACCGGGGCGCAGGCGATGGTGCGCGCACTCGAGGAGCTGGACGCGCAAGTCGTGTTCGGCATCCCCGGCGGCGCGATCCTTCCGGCGTACGACCCGCTGTTCGACTCGACCCGGCTGCGCCACATCCTGGTCCGCCACGAGCAAGGCGCGGGCCACGCGGCGACCGGTTACGCGCAGGCCACCGGGCGGGTCGGCGTCTGCATGGCGACCAGCGGGCCGGGCGCGACCAACCTGGTCACGCCGATCGCCGACGCCTACATGGACTCGGTGCCGCTGGTCGCGATCACCGGCCAGGTGCCGTCGGCCGCCATCGGCACGGACGCGTTCCAGGAAGCCGACATCTGCGGCATCACGATGCCGATCACCAAGCACAACTTCCTGGTGCAGGACGCCGACGACATCCCGCGCACCATTGCGGAGGCGTTCCACATCGCGGCGACCGGGCGGCCCGGTCCGGTGCTCGTCGACATCGCGAAGGACGCGCTGCAGGCGATGACCACGTTCGAGTGGCCGGTCGAGCTCCAGCTGCCCGGCTACCGACCCACCGCGCGCCCGCACAACAAGCAGATCCGGGAGGCCGCGCGGCTGATCACCAGCTCGCAGCGTCCGGTCCTCTACGTCGGCGGCGGCGTGCTGAAGGCGCACGCGACCGAGGAGCTGCGCGAGCTCGCCGAACTGACCGGTGCCCCGGTGGTCACGACGTTGATGGCGCGCGGCTCGTTCCCCGACTCGCATCCGCAGCACCTGGGCATGCCGGGGATGCACGGCACCGTCGCGGCGATCACCGCACTGCAGCGCGCAGACCTGCTGATCGCGCTGGGCTCGCGGTTCGACGACCGGGTGACCGGCAAGCTGTCGAGCTTCGCGCCGCACGCGAAGGTGATCCACGCCGACATCGACCCCGCGGAGATCTCGAAGAACCGGGTCGCCGACATCCCGATCGTCGGTGACGTCCGCGACGTGATGGCGGAGCTGGCCGCCGCGTTGCGCGCCGAGCACGAGGCCGGCAACCGCGCCGACTACTCCGCCTGGCGCCGGCAGTGCGACGGCTGGCGGCGTACCTATCCGCTGGGGTACGACGACCCGTCGGACGGCAGCCTGGCGCCGCAGCGCGTGATCGAGCGGATCGGCGCGATCTGCGGCCCGGACACGGTGGTCGTGGCCGGCGTGGGCCAACACCAGATGTGGGCGTCGCAGTTCATCAGCTACGAGCAGCCACACACCTGGATCAACTCCGGCGGGCTCGGCACGATGGGCTTCGCGGTGCCGGCGGCGATGGGCGCGAAGGTCGGGCGACCCGATGCGCTGGTGTGGGCGATCGACGGCGACGGCTGCTTCCAGATGACCAACCAGGAGCTCACCACCTGCGCGATCGAGGGCATCCCGATCAAGGTCGCCGTCATCAACAACGGCTCGCTCGGCATGGTGCGGCAGTGGCAGACGCTGTTCTACGGCGAGCGCTACTCCAACACCGACCTGGCCGCGAACCGGCCGACCTACGTGCCGGACTTCGTCATGCTCGCCGAGGCGATGGGGTGCGTCGGGCTGCGCTGCGACAACGCCGGCGACGTCGACGCGACGATCGAGAAGGCGATGGCGATCACCGACGCGCCCGTGGTCGTCGACTTCGTGGTCGGCAAGGACGCGATGGTCTGGCCGATGGTCGCAGCCGGTACGTCGAACGACGAGATCAAGATCGCGCGCGAGACCGCACCGGACTTCGACTACGAGATGGGCGAGGTCGCGACCGACGAAACGGTCGCGCGTGCCGAAGGAGCGACGGATGAGTAAGCACACGCTCTCGGTGCTCGTCGAGAACAAGCCGGGCGTGCTCGCGCGGGTCGCCTCGCTGTTCTCGCGGCGCGGTTTCAACATCGACTCGCTCGCGGTTGGCCCGACCGAGCATCCCGACATCTCGCGGATGACGATCGTGGTCAACGTGGAGGAGCTGCCGCTCGAGCAGGTGACCAAGCAGCTCAACAAGCTGGTGAACGTGCTCAAGGTGGTCGAGCTCGACAACACCGCGTCGGTGCAGCGGGAGCTGCTGCTGGTCAAGGTGAAGGCCGACTTGGCCAGCCGCTCGCAGGTGCTCGAGGTCGTGCAGCTGTTCCGCGCGAAGGTGGTCGACGTCGCCGCCGACGCCGTGACGATCGAGGCCACCGGCACGGCAGATAAATTGGACGCCTTCATCCGGGTGCTCGAACCGTTCGGCATCCGGGAGCTCGTGCAATCCGGAATGGTCGCCGTCGCGCGCGGCGCCCGCAGCATCACCGACCGCACGCTGCGGCCGGTGGAGAGGACCGCTTAGACCATGGCAGCAGAGATCTACTACGACGACGACGCCGACCTCGCGCTCGTCCAGGGCCGCAAGGTCGCGATCCTCGGCTACGGCTCGCAGGGGCACGCGCATGCGCTGAACCTCCGCGACTCCGGTGTCGACGTCCGGGTCGGCCTGCCGGAGGCCTCGAAGAGCCGGGCCGCGGTCGAGGCCGAGGGCGTCCGCGTGCTGACGCCGTACGACGCCTGCGCGGAGGCCGACCTGGTCATGGTGCTCGCGCCGGACACGGTGCAGCGGCAGCTGTTCAAGGACGCGATCGAGCCCAACCTCGGCGAGGGCGACGCGCTCTTCTTCGCCCACGGCTTCAACATCCGGTTCGGCTACATCCAGCCACCGGCGACGGTCGACGTCTGCATGATCGCGCCGAAGGGCCCGGGTCACCTGGTGCGCCGGCAGTTCCAGGAGGGGCGCGGCGTACCCTGCCTCGTCGCGGTCGAGCAGGACGCGACCGGCAGCGCCTGGCCGCTCGCGCTGTCCTACGGCAAGGGCATCGGCGGCACCCGCCCCGGCACGTTGAAGACCACGTTCACCGAGGAGACCGAGACCGACCTGTTCGGCGAGCAGGCCGTGCTGTGCGGCGGCGTCTCGTCGCTGATCCTGGCCGGCTTCGAGACGCTCGTCGAGGCGGGCTACCAGCCGGAGGCGGCGTACTTCGAGTGCCTGCACGAGATGAAGCTGATCGTCGACCTGATCTACGAGGGCGGCCTGTCGAAGATGCGCTGGTCGATCTCGGACACGGCGGAGTACGGCGACTACTCCCGAGGCCCGCGCGTGGTGACGGATGCCACCAAGCAGGAGATGAAGCGGATCCTCGGCGAGATCCAGGACGGCACCTTCGCCAAGGAGTGGATCGCGGAGGACGACGCCGGCCGGCCGAACTTCGACAAGCTGCGTGCCGAGGGCGCCGGCCACCCGATCGAGGAGGTCGGCGAGAAGCTGCGCGGCCTGATGAGCTGGATCCGCCAGGACTGAACGCCGTCCGTCGGTAGGGTTCCGGCATGCCGAAACCAGTGGTGCTCGTCGCTGAAGAACTGGCGCCGAGCGCGCTGGAGGTGCTCGCCGGCGACTTCGACGTCCGGCAGGTCGATGGCACCGACCGGTCGGCGCTGCTGGCCGCGCTCGTCGATGCCGACGCGGTGATTGTCCGCAGCGCGACCCAGATCGACGCCGAAGCGCTCGACGCCGCGCCGCGGCTGCAGGTCGTCGCGCGAGCCGGGGTGGGGCTGGACAACGTCGACGTCGACGCCGCCACCCCACGCGGCGTGCTCGTCGTCAACGCCCCGACGTCGAACATCGTCTCCGCGGCCGAGCACGCGGTGGCGCTGCTGCTCGCGGCCGCCCGTCGGATCCCCGCGGCCGACGCCAGCCTGAAGGGCGGCGCCTGGAAGCGCAGCACGTTCAGCGGCATCGAGATCGCTGACAAGACGGTCGGCGTCGTCGGCCTCGGCCGGGTTGGCGTGCTGTTCGCGCAGCGGATGCAGGCGTTCGAGGTGCGGTTGCTCGCCTACGACCCGTATGTCCCCGCCGCGCGGGCCGCGCAGCTCGGCGTCCAGCTGGTCAGCCTCGACGAGCTGCTGCAGGAGAGCGACTTCGTCTCCATCCATCTGCCGAAGACCCCCGAGACCCAAGGCCTGATCGGTGAGCGGGAGCTCGGGTTGGTCAAGCCCGGCGCGATCCTGGTCAACGCCGCCCGCGGCGGTCTGGTCGACGAGCACGCGGTCGCGCAGGCGCTGAAGTCCGGCCGGCTCGCCGGCGTCGGCCTCGACGTGTTCGCCACCGAGCCGTGCACCGACTCGCCGGTCTTTGCCGAGCCCAACGCGGTCGTGACACCGCACCTGGGCGCGTCGACACCGGAGGCGCAGGACAAGGCGGGCCTCGCCGTCGCGCGGTCGGTGAAGCTCGCGCTGGCCGGCGACTTCGTGCCCGACGCGGTCAACGTGCAAGGCGGTGCCGTCGCCGAGGAGCTGCGCCCGAGCCTGCCGCTGATCGAGCGGCTGGGCCGAATGTTCACCGCGATCGCCGGCGGCGTGCCAGCCAACCTGACGGTCGAGATCAAGGGCGAGATCGCCGCGTTCGACGTCTCCGTGCTCCAGCTCGCCGCGTTGAAGGGCGTGTTCACCGACGTCGTTGAAGACCAGGTCACCTACGTCAACGCCCCGCTGCTCGCAGCCGAGCGCGGCGTCGAGCTGACCCTGACGTCGACCGAGGAGTCGCCTGACTACCGCAACCTGCTGACGGTGCGCGGCGCGCTGACCGACGGCCAGGTCGTCTCGGTCGGCGGCAACCTGACCGGACCGCGGATGGTGCAGAAGCTGGTCGACGTCAACGGCTTCGACCTCGAGGTCGCGATCAGCGAGCACATGGTGTTCGCGACGTACGACGACCGCCCGGGCATCGTCGGGCAGGTGGGCCAGCTGCTCGGGACCGCCGGCGTGAACATCGCCGGCATGCAGGTCGCCCGTCGCGCCGCCGGCGGCGCCGCACTCATGGTGCTCACCGTCGACTCGGCGATCCCGGCGGCGGTGCTGGACGACATCGCCGCGGCGGTTGGCGCCTCGGCGGTGCACGCCGTACATCTGCCGAACGACTGACCAAACTGCCTCAGACGTAATGGTGCTCAGACGTAATGGTGGTGCGCCGGATCGGTCGATTTGATACCTTGATCGCGATGCGCGGATTGCTGCTCCTTACCCGCCCGTAGCGGGGTCGCGTCGACCGGCCCCCCGCTGCGGGGCTTGGGCCTGCCAGCAGGTGCGCCAGATCCGCCGGTCTCCCGCCTCTCTTGAGTGGAGCTCCCTGCGATGACCGGCATGACCAAAGCCTTCCGCTACACCGCGTTCCAACCGATCGACATCCCCGATCGCACCTGGCCGTCGCGGGTGATCACCGCGCCGCCGCAGTGGTGCAGCGTCGACCTCCGCGACGGCAACCAGGCGCTGATCGACCCGATGGACGCCGAGCGCAAGCGACGGATGTTCGACCTGCTCGTCGAGATGGGCTACGACGAGATCGAGGTCGGCTTCCCGGCCGCCAGCCAGACCGACTTCGACTTCATCCGCTCGCTGGTGGAGGACGACCTGGTCCCCGACCACGTCACGATCCAGGTCCTGACACAGGCGCGCGAGGAGCTGATCGAGCGGTCCTGCGAGTCGCTGGTCGGCTTCCGCGGCACCGCGCTGATCCACCTCTACAACTCGACGTCCACGCTGCAGCGCCGCGTCGTCTTCGGCCTGGACAAGGACGGCATCAAGGACATCGCCGTCCGCGGCGCCCAATGGTGCGCCAAGTACGCCGAGTCGCTGCTGGGCGGCACCAACGTGCGCTGGCAGTACTCACCCGAGTCGTTCACCGGCACCGAGCTCGACTACGCCGTCGAGGTGTGCGAAGCGGTGATGGACGTGTGGCAGCCGACCCCGGAGAACCCGGTGGTGCTGAACCTGCCCGCGACCGTCGAGATGGCGACGCCGAACGTGTACGCCGACTCGATCGAGTGGTTCGGCCGCAACGTCACCCGCCGTGACGCGATCGTGCTGAGCCTGCATCCGCACAACGACCGCGGCACCGCAGTCGCGGCCGCCGAGCTGGGCGTGCAAGCCGGCGCCGACCGGGTCGAGGGTTGCCTGTTCGGCAACGGCGAGCGCACCGGCAACGTCTGCCTGGTCACGCTGGGGCTGAACCTGTTCAGCCAGGGCATCGACCCGGGCATCGACTTCTCGGACATCGACGAGATCCGCCGTACCGTCGAGCACTGCAACCAGCTGCCCGTGCATCCGCGCCATCCGTACGGCGGCGACCTGGTCTACACCGCCTTCTCCGGGTCCCACCAGGACGCCATCAAGAAGGGGTTCGAGGCGCTCGAGCGTGACGCCGCCGAGGCCGGCACCCCGGTCGACGACTTCCCGTGGGCGGTGCCCTACCTGCCGATCGACCCGAAGGACGTCGGCCGCAGCTACGAGGCCGTCATCCGGGTCAACTCGCAGTCCGGCAAGGGTGGCGTCGCCTACGTGCTCAAGCACGACTACCACTTCGACGTGCCGCGCCGGATGCAGATCGAGTTCTCCCGGATCGTGCAGACGGTGTGTGACAACGAGGGTGGCGAGGTGCCGCCGGCTCAGATCTGGCAGCTGTTCCGCGACAACTACCTCGACCGCCACGACCGGCTGGTGCTGTCGACGTACGCCGTCGACAGCGGCGAGACCGACCGGATCCGGGCCACCGTCGAGCTCGACGGGGAAACCCGAGAGGTCGAAGGCGCCGGCAACGGCCCGATCGCCGCACTGGTGCATGGACTCAGCAAGGTTGGCGTCGACATCCGGGTGCTCGACTACCACGAGCACGCCACCGGCGCCGGTGAGGAGGCGCAGGCCGCGGCGTACGTCGAGGTCGCTGCCGGCGACCGGGTGCTCTGGGGCTGCGCGATCTCGCCGAGCATCATCACCGCCTCGCTGCAGGCGGTGGTGAGCGCGGTCAACCGGATCTGAGGTCAGCCTCCAGCGCAGTCGAGGAAACCGCTTCGGCTGGCGCGGCCGGCGACCTTTGCGCGGTGGCGAGCACCGACCCGATCAGGACGAGCGGGAACCCGACGACCATCCCGACGGTGAGGTGCTCGCCCAGCGCCACGACGCCGAGCGCGATCGCGACCGCCGGGTTGACGTAGGTGATCACGGTCGCGCGGGTCGGGCCGATCTCACTGATCAGCGCGAAGAACAGCAGGAAGGCAAGCGCGGTGCAGACCACGCCGAGCCCGGCCATCGACGCGATCACCTGCCCGCTCGCGTGGTCGGGGTGGCTGGTCGCGGCAAACGGCGCGTAGACCACGGCGGTGATCGTCAGCGACATCGCCACCACGCCGAGGCTCGGCAGCTGGGACAGCCGGCGGGCGAGCACGAGCGGGCCGGCGGCGTACCCGACCGCGACGCCGCCGACCTGCGCGACCGCGGCCAGGTCGATGTGGCCGAGCTGCAGGCCGACCAGCGCGACCACGCCGCCGAATCCGATCGCCAGGCCGGCCAGCCGGCGGCGGTCGACGACCTCGTCGCCACCGGTCAGCCGGCTCAGCACGATCCCGACCAACGGCACGGCAGCGACCAGCAGGCCGGACAGCGAACTGGACAGGTGCTCCTCGGCGTTGCTCAGCAGCAGCCAGGGACCGGTCACTTCGAGGCCGGTGTACAGCAGTAGCCAGGGCCACTGCGACCACAGGTCGCGCAGCGCCCCGCGCCAGGCGGCGACCGGCAGCAGCATCACGGCCGCGATGGCGGTGCGGCCACAGACGACGGTCGCCGGGCTGAGGTCCCGCACCGCCACTCGGATCAGCAGGTAGGGGATGCCCCAGATCACGCACATCGCGGCAAACAGCGCCCCACCGCGTCGCGACACAATCGCCGACCCTACGGCGTGGCACGGCGCCGACGTCCATCCGATAACGTCTCGCGCCGTGGCTGACAGCACGCGGATCGCGGTGATCGGTGGCGACGGCATCGGACCCGAGGTCGTCGCCGAGGCGCTGAAGGTGCTCCGCGCCGCCGTCGCCCCCGACGGCATCACGATCGAGACGACCGACTACGACCTGGGCGCCGCCCGCTGGCACCGCACCGGCGAGACGTTGCCGCCGAGCGCGCTCGCCGAGCTGCGCGGTCACGACGCGATCCTGCTGGGCGCCGTCGGCGACCCCAGCGTGCCGCCGGGCGTGCTCGAGCGCGGCCTGCTGCTGGCACTGCGGTTCGGGCTCGACCACGCCGTCAACCTGCGGCCGGTGAAGCTCTATCCGGGGGTCGCCACACCGCTGGCCGATGTGACGGCAGCCGACATCGACATGGTGGTGATCCGCGAAGGCACCGAGGGGCTGTACGCCGGCGTCGGCGGCGCGCTGCGGGCCGAGACCCCGGCCGAGGTGGCGACCGAAAACAGCGTGAACACCAGGTACGGCGTCGAGCGGGTCGTGCGCGACGCGTTTCAGCGAGCCGCGGCGCGGCCGCGCAACCGGCTCACCTTGGTGCACAAGACCAACGTCTTGGAGCACGCCGGCAAGCTCTGGCTGCGGACCGTGGCCGAGGTCGGGTCGGAGTTCCCGCACGTCACGACCGACTACTGCCACGTCGACGCGGCGTGCCTCTACTTCGTCACCGACCCGGGCCGGTTCGACGTGATCGTCACCGACAACCTGTTCGGCGACATCGTCACCGACCTCGGCGCCGCGATCGCGGGCGGCATCGGCCTGGCGGCCAGCGGCAACCTCAACGTCGACGGCACCGCGCCGAGCATGTTCGAGCCCGTGCACGGCAGTGCTCCCGACATCGCCGGCCAGGCCAAGGCCGACCCGACCGCGGCGATCCTGTCGGGGGGCATGCTGCTCGCCCACCTGGGTCTCACCGGCGCGGCCGGCCGGGTCGAGGCGGCAGTCGCGGCTGACTTGGCGGATCGGGATACGGCGGCCCGGCGTACCGACGCAATTGGAGATGCCATCGCCGAACGCGTGTCTTAGCCTCAATTCCATGGCCCTCGAGTTCACCGTCGAACCCAACCCGCAGCCGACCTCGCCGGAGCGGCTGGCGGAGATCCTGGCGGCACCGGGATTCGGCAAGGCGTTCACCGATCACATGGCGTTCGCCCGGTGGACACCGTCGGCCGGTTGGCACGACGCCACGATTCGGGCGTACGGTCCGCTGTCGCTGGACCCGGCGTCGCACATCCTGCACTACGGGCAGTCGATCTTCGAGGGGTTCAAGGCCTACCACCAGCCCGACGGCGGCATCGCGACCTTCCGGCCGGCGGTCAACGCCGCGCGGCTGAACCGATCGGCGGCACGCATGGCGCTACCGGAGCTCCCGATCGACGCGTTCATCAATGCCGCCGACCGGCTGATCCGGCAGGACGCCGCCTGGGTCCCGACCGACGGTGAGGCGAGCCTCTACGTGCGGCCGTTCATGATCGCGACCGAGGTCGGGCTGGGGGTGCGCCCGTCCGCCGAGGTGACGTTCCTGATGATCGCGTCGCCGGCCGGTTCCTACTTCGCGTCCGGGTCGTCACAGGTGTCGATCTGGTTGTCGGAGGACTACACCCGCGCCGCACCCGGCGGCACCGGCGCCGCCAAGTGCGGCGGCAACTACGCCGCCAGCCTGGTCGCGCAGCAGGAGGCGATCGCCAACGGTTGCGAGCAGGTGCTGTTCCTCGACGCGGTCGAGCGGCGCTGGGTCGAGGAGCTCGGCGGCATGAACCTCTGGCTGGTTATGGACGACGGCACGCTGGTGACCCCCGAGCTGACCGGCACCATCCTGGAAGGCGTCACCCGCGATGCGCTGGCCACGCTGGCGCGCGACCTCGGCCACGACGTCGAGGAACGCCGTATCGACATCGACGAGTGGCGCAAGGGCGTCGACACCGGCAGCATCACCGAGGCGTTCGCATGCGGCACCGCTGCGGTGATCACCTCGGTCGGCAAGCTCAAGTGGCGCGACGGCGAGGTGGCGATGTCCGCCGACACCCCCGTGGCGAGCACGTTGCGGCAACGGCTGATCGACCTGCAGTACGGCCGCTCTCCGGACACTTACGGATGGCTCCACCACGTGCCATGATCGATTGATCGGATCGGGTCCTCCCCGGAGGTGACGTGATGCTCACGCGGGAAACCGGACTGGCGACGCGGGACGCAATGTCCCGGGAAGTGCTCACGATCGGTCCAACGCACACGCTGCGGGAAGCCGCCGAGCGGATGGCGGCGCGCCGGGTAGGAGCCGTGGTCGTGCTCGATCCCGACCACGACCAGCCCGGCATCCTCACCGAGCGCGACATCCTCAACGCCGTCGGGGCCGGTCAGGACGTCGACGTCGAGCAAGTGTCGGCTCACCTGACGAGTGACATCGTCGTCGCCGCGCCGAGCTGGTCGCTGGACCGGGCCGCGACCGCGATGATCGCCGGCGGCTTCCGGCATCTCGTGGTGTGCGACGACAACGACGTGGTCGGCATGATCTCGGTGCGTGACATCGTCGGCGCCTGGGCGCGGGAGCCATCGCCGGCCTGAGATCCGGTCACGGACGGGCGGTGGCGGCCGCGCCGGTCGCAGTGCCTAGTCTGCGGGTATATGACGGACATGCGGTTTCGCCGGCTGGGTGACTCGGGTCTCGTGGTGTCGGTCGTGGGGCTCGGCTGCAACAACTTCGGCCGCCGGATCGGCCGCGAGCAGACCCAACAGGTGGTCGACGCCGCGATCGACGCCGGCATCACGCTGTTCGACACCTCGGACACGTACGGCGACTCGGAGGACTTCCTCGGCGAGGCGCTCGGCAGTCGGCGTGGCGACGTCATCGTCGCCACGAAGTTCGGCATGGACATGGGCGGGCGGCTGGGCGCCGACTGGGGCGCGCGTGGCTCCCGGCGCTACATCCGCAAGGCGGTCGAGTCGTCGTTGCGCCGGCTCGGCACCGACTGGATCGACCTCTACCAGATGCACCGGCCCGACCCCAAGACGCCGATCGAGGAGACGCTGGCCGCGTTGCAGGAGCTCGTCGTCGAGGGCGAGGTGCGCTACGTCGGCTGCTCGAACTTCGCCGGCTGGCAGATCGCCGACGCCGACTGGATCGCCCGCTCGCACGGCTGGAGCCGCTTCATCAGCGCGCAGAACCACTACAGCCTGGTCGAGCGCGACGTCGAGGCCGAGGTGGTGCCCGCCTGCCAGCGGTTCGGGCTCGGCCTGCTGCCGTACTTCCCGCTGGCGAACGGGCTGCTCACCGGCAAGTACCGTCGTGGCGAGCCGCCGCCCGAGGGCACCCGGTTGGCCAGCCGCACCGACTGGCTCAACGACGAGCGGTTCGACCGGGTCGAAGCGCTGCAGAAGTACGCCGAGCAGCGCGGCGTCTCGCTGCTCGACGTCGCGATCGGCGGGCTCGCCGCGCAGCCGGCCGTCGGCTCGGTGATCGCCGGCGCGACCAAGCCGGAGCAGGTGCGGGCGAACGTCGCGGCCGGCGGCTGGGAGCCGTCGGCGGACGACCTCGAGGCGCTCAACGCGCTCGCCCTCCCCGTAGCCTGAGGTCGTGCGCATCGCGAGGTTTTCCCACGACGGTGATGTCCGGTTCGGCGTCGTCGAAGGCGACGTCATCGCGGCGATCGCGGCGCATCCCTTTGGCTCGATCGAGTTCACCGGTGAGCGGTTGCCGCGGGCGGAGGTGCGGCTGATCGCGTCGGTGCTGCCGAGCAAGGTGGTCGCGATCGGCAAGAACTACGCCGACCACGCGGCGGAGATGGGCGGTGACGTCCCCGAGCGGCCGCTGATCTTCCTGAAGCCGTCGACCGCAGTGATCGGTGACGGCGACGCGATCGCGTCGCCGCCGTCGTCGGAGCGGGTCGACTACGAGGGCGAGCTGGCCGTCGTGATCGGCCGGCTGTGCAGCGACGTGCCGGAGAGCCGGGCGATGGAGGTCGTGCTCGGCTACACCTGCGGCAACGACGTGACCGCTCGCGATCAGCAGCGCGCCGACGGGCAGTGGTCGCGGGCGAAGGGCTACGACTCGTTCTGCCCGCTCGGGCCGTGGATCGAGACTGACCTGGACCCGTCCGACCTGCGGGTCACGACGACGCTCAACGGCGAGGTCAAGCAGGACGGCCGGACCTCGCAGCTCGTGCACAAGATCCCTGCGCTGATCGCCTACATCACCGCCTGCATGACGCTGCTGCCCGGCGACGTGATCCTCACCGGTACGCCGGAAGGCGTCGGGCCGATGCAGGTCGGTGACGAGGTCAGCGTCGAGATCGAGGGCATCGGCCGGCTGACCAATCCGGTGAAGGCGCGATGAGCGATACCGTCCGGGTGCGGGTGGCGCCATCGCCGACGGGCGACCCACACGTGGGCACGGCGTACGTGTCGCTGTTCAACGTGGCCTTCGCGCGTAAGCACGGCGGGTCGTTCGTGCTGCGGATCGAGGACACCGACCGGGCCCGGTTCGAGGCGGACAGCGAGCAGCAGATCTTCGACACGTTGCACTGGCTGGGGCTCGACTGGGACGAGGGGCCGGACAAGGGCGGGCCCTACGCGCCGTACCGGCAGTCCGAACGGCTCGACAGCTACCGCCCGGTGGCGGAGCGGCTGCTGGCCGAGGGCCGGGCCTACCACTGTTGGTGTACGCCGGAGCGGCTGGCCGAGATGCGGCAGGCGCAGCAGAAGGCGAAGCAGCCGACCGGCTACGACCGGCTGTGCCTCGGCAAGACGCGGGACGAGCGCGCCGCGCTGCCCGGCTTCTCCGAGACGCCGGTCGTGCGGATGCTGATCCCGGACCACCCGCCGCTGCAGTTCACCGACCTGGTGCGCGGCGAGGTGAACGCGCCGCGCCCGGACGACCAGGTGCTGCTGAAGGCGGACGGCTTCCCGACGTACCACTTGGCGAACGTCGTCGACGACCACGAGATGGCGATCACGCACGTGGTGCGCGGCGAGGAGTGGGTGGCCTCGACGCCGAAGCACATCCTGCTCTACGACTGGCTTGGCTGGGAGCGTCCGGCGTTTGCTCACATGCCGTTGCTGCGCAACGTCGACAAGTCGAAGATCTCGAAGCGGAAGAACCCGGCGGCGCGGCTGCACTGGTTCGTGGAAGAGGGGTTCCTGCCGGAAGCGCTGCGCAACTTCTTGGCGTTGATGGGCTACTCGATGCCCGACGGTCGCGAGTTGTTCGGGCTGGACGAGATGGTCGAGTCGTTTGACTGGGCGCGGGTGAACCCGGTCGGCCCGGTCTTCGACGTGGACAAGCTGCGCTGGATGTCGGGGCACTACCTGCGCGAGTTGCCGGTCGCCGACGCCGCCGAACGCCTGGTCGGCTTCATGCAGGTCTCCGCAGAGACGGCCGACCTGGTGCGGCGGGCGACGCCGCTCGTCCAAGAGCGGGTCTCGACGTTGCGCGAGGCCGCGGAGATGCTCGACTTCCTAGTCGGCGAGTCGTTCGACGTCGACCCGGCGGCCGCCGCGAAGCAGTTGGGTGTGACGGCCGAGCCGGTGTTGCTTGCCGCGGCGACGGCGTTGGGGGAGCTGACGTCGTTCGGTGCGGCGGAGGTCGAGGCGGCGCTGCGCGCCGCGCTGGTCGACGGCTTGGGATTGAAGCCGAAGCACGCGTTCGGGCCGGTGCGGGTCGCGGTCACCGGGAGGACGGTGTCGCCGCCGCTGTTCGAGTCGATCGAGTTACTCGGCCGCGAGGTCACGCTGGAACGACTGCAGGCTGCCCTTGGCGCTGGCGCGCTCGGGTAAAATAGACGCCACTTCCGCAAGGAAGTCCCATGGGGTATGGGGTAATTGGCAGCCCGGCTGATTCTGGTTCAGCTAGTCTAGGTTCGAGTCCTGGTACCCCAGCGAATTCTGGTTCGCCAGTTAACTACTCTGCACCACCAGCCCCCATCGTCTAGTGGCCAAGGATGTCGCCCTCTCAAGGCGGAGACACGGGTTCAAACCCCGTTGGGGGTACTAGTCGAGATTGAGAGATTGCGGGAAGGCCAGCGCGTCGGGAAGGTACCGGCGGATGAGCTCGAAGGCGTAGTCGAGTTTGTCGCTGACGCGCTGGCCACGCGGCTGATAGCGACTCCATAGCTCTAGATTCGTCACGCGGTTGTCTGTCCGGATCCCATTGCGGTGATGAACGGACTCGTCGTCGGTCAGCGGCCGCCCCAGCATTTCCGCCATGACCAGCCGGTGCTCGGCCGCAGTGCGGTCGCCACCCACAAGCCAGCGCATTGCCTTCGGCACCGGCACGATTCGGTACCCATGGCTGATTGAGCCCGTACCGCTGACCCGCCTGATGGGGACATCTGCCAGGACGTCGCCTGCCTTGCGTACTCGCGCTCGGTGCGTCGTACACAGACCGCGTGCCGTCGCGTTGTTCGTGCAGTCGCTCACCGTGCAGGTCGCGTTGACCCGCCGGCTCAGCGGCCGCTCAGCCATGACGTCGCTATGGCGAATTAGTCGGAGGTAATGCCCATGGCACAGCCCGCGCTCGGTCGATGAATTCCGGCAGCCCTCGACCATGCACGGTCGGGGCGTTCGGTCCCCGATCGGGCGAGTCGGATTCACCATTCCGGTTCGACGCTGTCGCCGGTAGTGCGCTTCACACCACGGTTGGCGCGCGTAGCGCAGCCGGGCACAGCCGGGCACCGAGCATCCGCTGGAGAGTTTCTGGTCGTCCACGTCGTTCCTCCGACGCCAATCATCGGGCGTCGGTACGACGGTCCTATTAGCTGGCAGTCATGTGTGGACAACGAGCCCAGATGATTCGAGCAGACTCCGTGTTGTCAGCGGTCCTTCACAGTGTGGAGGTGGCGCACGCCGGGGCTGACGATCCCGGCACGGCGGTCGCCCCGGCGATAGGCCAGCACGCAGTCGTCACAGCAGCACCGGCCGGACATCGCCATCAGCATCCGCAGTGAGACCTTCGGATGATCCTCGCCGGTCCGTTGCGTGGGCAGCGGCCGGAGGGCGGGCCGGGCGCTCAGGTCGAGGATGAGCTGCTGCTCGGTGGTCATGACCTGAGCCTGCTCGATCTCGGCCCGTTGCGCCATCACCAGATGAGGTGGTTTTCCCGACTTGTGATAGCCCGTTCGGACTACCGACGAGGCGCTGCCCTCGCCAAACCCGCGCGAATCAACGCCTACGGCCGCGCGTTGACGTTGAGATGCGCGGGTTTGGCGACTAGGGGGC
>DASZPL010000005.1:0-6691 GCA_035550315.1 Mycobacteriales bacterium
TGCTGGGTGTGCCGCTTCGGCGGCACGTCACCAACCTGCCGGTAGAACGCCATCGTCGGCCTCCTCCCGGTTCACGGTAGCCCGGGCCGCCCCTTACGCTCGGGCCGTGCCTCCGTCCCGCCGCAAGCCCGCTCTCCCTCCTGCGCTCACCGACAGCGACGTCGTCACGTTGCGGGAGCGAGTCGCGGCCGGCGAGAAGCCGCGGGTGGTGATTCGCACCGCGTCGGCGGCGGTGGCGGCCGGAACGCGCGGCAATGTGGTCCGGTTCGGCGATCCGGCAGACAGCGAGTACGTCGTCGTCCGGCTCGGCAAGGACGAGGTGCCGTTCGCACCCACCGAGCTGGGCTGGCCCGGCCGGACCGCGACGACGGCGGAGCCGGCGCCGGCAGCACCGCAGGCGGCGACGCCGGCCGCATCACAGAAACCTCAGAAGGCCGCTGTCGCGAAACCGGCGGCAGCCCCGGCGCGGAAGGCGGCGAGCGCTCGACGATCCCGCGGCCCGAAGCGGACCGTTGCGCCGATGGTCGTCACGCTGCGCTTCCGGGACGGCGGCTGGACGGTGGAAGCGCAGCGCGGCGCGCGCCGGCTGGCCAAGCCGATGCCGCTGCGACCCGGCGCGGTCAGCGCGTTGACCGAGCACCTCGACGACGAGCCGGTGCGCCAGGCGCTGGTCGAGACGGTCGAAGCCTGCCGGGCCGAGGTCGAGCAACGAGCCGCCGAGCTGCGCGCGCAGCTCCAGGCGACCGAGGCGACGCTGCGCGACTACGAGGCCCGCCCGCGCCGCCGCTAGCGAGGACCGGGCACCCGCCGCCAGTGCCGTCCGTTGTGGCCGGAGCGCCAGAGGTGAAACGGCTCACCGACGTAAGACACCCGACCTTTGACCGCGGCTAGCAACCCGCCGCCTCGCTCGTTGCCGTAGACCGGCGCCTCATCGGCCACCGCGGCGTGCCACCGTCGGCCGCCATCGTGAGAGACCGCCACGTCGTAGGTGAGTTCGCCCCTCCCCGAGGTCTGCGACGTGCCGACCGCAAGACCACGAGCACCGAACACGGCGATCTCTCCGGGGAACGCCGCGGGCGGTCCGTCTTGCAAATGGAAGTGGCGCGCCGCATCGTGCGACATCGCCACGTGACTGCGTCGCCCGCGGAACCGCGCCACGCACAACGCGGCCACGGTCCCGCCGGGCCCGATGGTGAGGTCGGTGGCGTCGTACTCATGCTTGCCGATGGTGTTCCCACAAGGGTCGAGCTGCTGATGCCAGGTGCGGCCACCGTCCCTGGAAATCACCAGCGTCGTATGCGCAATGCCGCCGCCCGCGGGATTGCCCTCGAACCAGGCGATCACCATGGCACCACGGGCAGCCACCTCGCCCCCATCCTGCGGAACGCCATGCGGAACGTCGACGGTGCGCCAGGATGCGCTCCCCGTCGCGGTCTGCTGGATCCGCGGGTTACAGGGACCAGGGCAACCGCGGTGGCGAAACGCGATGCGGTACGTCGCATCACCAGCGATGGCGAGTGCCTGTGTCGACAGGCCGGAGAAGGACTTCCAGCGCGAGCCGCCGCTGTCGGTGACATAAGTGCGGCGACCGAACAGGTAACCGACATCGGCAGACGCGAACGCGATGCCTGAAACGCTGTATTGACCACCTATCGTCGGGGGCACGGGCAGGCGGCGCCAGCGCTGGCCGCCGTCGACCGTCCTCGCGACTTCGGCGCATCGGTGGTGACCTCGGCACGGAGCAGCCGTGACCGCCCAACCCCGGCGCGCGTCGATCCATGACATCCCCAGGATCTCCGGCAGGTTCGGTGCTTTCGTCGGCTGGTAGGCCTTCGTCGGCACCGCGGAAGCGATGCTCGCCGCACTGGACGGCGGGTTCGGCGTGGGCTTGGAGTTTGCTGCAGATCCGCTCGAACCGCATCCGGCGAGCATTGCAGCGAGGCCACAGCCGACAGCCGTCCACCGACCTCGGCTGATCATGCTTCTTTGACGCTCGGGCTCGGCTGGCGGTTGGCGGGGCGGTGCGGCGCCATCGGCGGGTGCGCCCAGCGGCGCGGTCCGGACCAGTACGCCGGGACCGCGTCCGTGAGGTAGGCGAGGCGGTAGGCGATCGCCTCGTAGTTCACCCGCCAGCCGCGAAAGTGCGGCCACGCCTCGGCGGCGGTGCGCTCCACCTCGAACCCGATGTCCAGTAGCTGCTGCACCGCCTGCTCGAACTCCTCGAAGGTCAGGTCGATGGCCGAGTCGGGATCGGGGTCGTCGTCGACCTGAATCCGCATCGCGCGAGCCAGTTGCTGCAACGCGGTGAAGCCGACCCGCAGGCACATTCGAGGCTCGACCTGCGGCCGGCTCGGCGTCAGGGCCAGCAGCAGCGCGGCCGAGTCCATCACGGCGAGCAGACCGATCAACCATGAGGACCGCGGCTGCGGTGACCGGAAGCGCATCAGCACGGGATAGTTCGAGTGGCTCTCGGCTACGTCGGCGGACCAACGCTGCCACGCCGCGTAGAACGCCGGCAGGTCGTCACCGCTGGCGGTGATGCCGTACTTCGTGCGGGCCAGCAGTTCCGGCCCCCAGGGCGGCGCTCCCGCCCGGGCGTCGAGCAGCGTGACTTCGGTCTCGCGCCGGTTGAACGCGCCGTACAACGTCGGCAGATAGCCGATCTGGGCGGCGATGGTGAACAGCCCGAGGAACCCCTCGATGACGTCGGCCGCGGTCGACCCGTCGCCGTGGGGCGCGACGAAGCCCAGCGTGTAGAGCGACTCGGCCGATTCGACGAACGCGACACCGACGTCATGGGTGAGCGGCCAGAGCAGCAGGCCGAAGCCGATCACGAACGCCGCCAGCCAGGCCGCAAGCAGCGTGACCAGATAGACCGCGGCCTGCCCGGCGAGGATCTCGTCGCGCGCCTCGTAGCTGCGCACGCGCAGCGTCGCCAGCCGGAAGCCGAGGTCGACGATGCGGTCGACGCTGCGCCCGATCCGGCTGAGGCTCGCCCGCGGCACGATGAGTGTGCGGACGACGCTGACGACGGTCAGCAGGACCAGCAGCGCTCCGAAGGCCGCGCCGATCGAGCGCCCAACCTGCACCGGCGCATCCTCCCCCGGGCGCGGTCAGCCGCGCAGCCGGGCGCGCACGCGTTGCCGGAGGATGCGGGCCAGCTCGCGGGTCGGCACCGTGTCGACCGGCCGCTGGTCGGCGTCCGACGCTGCCGGCTTGCGGCGTTTGCCAGGCGGCGGCAGCTGCGGGCCGATACCCGGCTGCGGCCCGAGCGCACCGCTCGCCGCGATCGCGCCGACGACGACGTCACGCACTCCGGCAATCGGCAACACCGGCTCGGGCGGCTCAGCCGACTCCAGGACCCCGCTGCTCGGCAGCTGTCCCAGCGTGCTGATGTCGCCGACGATCCGGACGCCGAGGCCTTCGATCTTGGTGGCGGCGGCCGCGCCGATCTCGGCGACGCGTTCCAGCGCCCACTTCGGCGTCAGGATGCCGCCCTCGTCCGCCGCCGGTGCGCGCCGCTGCGCGTAGCGGATCGCGCCCCGTCGGACGAAGTTGTGGTAGACCTCGTCCGGCCATTCGTGGTCGTGGAACGTGCCGTTGAGCAGCCGCACCAGCTCGGTCTCGGCGGCGGTCAGCGACCGGTTGGTCCAGCCGGTCTCCGGCTTCAGGAAGCCGTCCGGCAGGTCGAGCAGCTGCTCGAACGTGCGCATCAGCGACAGCCGGTCGCTCTCGTCGAGCACGACGACCAGCACCCGGTCGACGCCCGCGGCCGCCACCCAGCGCTCGACCTGGACGTCGTGGTGGTGCCGCTGCCAGAACGTCACCGTCGGCTTGTTGTACGGCGGCTGGTTGAGCATCGCGTCCAGCCAGTCCAGGTAGGACATCCGCAGCCGGTTGCGGACGTACTGCTGCCAAGCCGACGGCAGGATCTTCGCCAGCGGCCGCAGCGTGATCACGACGTGCACCCGGTCGCCGCCGAGCTGCTCGACCACCTGGCGGGCGGTGGCGTCGTCGGCGCCGTCGAAGAACTCGCTGCTGACGACGACCCGCTTCTGCGTGGTCCGCTCGACCTGCCGCACCAGCCGGCGCCAGTCGGCTTCGCCGGCCGCCGGCGCACCGTGCAGTCCCTTGCCGCCGGTGACGGCCAACGCCGCCATCATGTGCTGGCGCTCCCGGCCGGCGTACACGACACCGTGGCGCTTCATCGCCTTGCGGGACTGATGCAGCGCGCCCTGGATCGCCGTCGTACCGGTCTTGTGCGGGCCGACATGCAGCAGGACACCGGTCGGCGGAATCGTCAGACCCTCGCCGAACACTCGCGCATGCTATCCGAGCGGATAAGGTCCGTTCGTGTCTCGGGACGGCTCGCTCGCGCTGCCGCCGGACTCGTTGCTGTTGCACATCGGGCCGCACAAGACCGGCACCACCGCGGTGCAGTCCGCGCTGCGAAACGCCAAGCCGCTGCTGCCGCAGTACGGCGCGCAGTACGTCGGCAGTGGGCTGAACGCGCACCTCGGCGCGCTGTACGTCACCGGGAGCCCGGGGCAGCGCGGTGACCCCACACCGCGCGCCGTCAACTGGCAGCGCCTGCGCAAGCAGGTGAAGCGGACGCACGGCCGTCGCGGCATCGTGAGCAGCGAGCGGTTCTGCACCGCCGATCCCGAAGCCGCGAAGCGGATCGTCGCCGACCTCGGTGGCGACCGGGTGCACGTCGTGATCACGCTGCGGCCGCTCGCGCGGATGCTCGCTTCGCAATGGCAGCAACACGTGCAGATCGGGCTCCGGGTGTCCTACCAGCGCTGGCTGCGCTACGTGTTCGCCGAGCAGCCCACGAACCGGCCGGCGCAGGTGTTCTGGCGCCGGCATGCCCACGACGAGCTGACCGAGCGATGGGCGGCCGCGGCCGGCGTCGACCACGTGACCGTCGTCGTGGCGGACGACGACGACCGGACGATGCTGACCGGCGCATTCGAGACGCTGTTGGCGCTGCCGAGCGGCACGTTGGTTGCCGAGCTGACGCAGAGCAACCGGTCACTGACCTATGGCGAGACCGAGATCATCCGCCAGCTCAACCAGGAGTACGTCGCCCGCGGCTGGTCGGCGAGGACGTACCGGCAGTTCATCTCCGGCGGCGCCGCCGCGGCGATGAAGCTGCGGCAGCCCGCGCCCGACGAGCCGCGGGTCGCGACACCGCGCTGGGCGGCAGAACGCGCGGCGGAGCGCGCCGGGTTGGCGGCGAAACGGATCGCGGACAGCGGCGTGCGCGTGATCGGCGACCTCGACCAGCTGACCCGGCTGCCCAGCCTGCTCTCCGACGAGCCCGCGGCGCGCGGCACCGACGACGCGCCGGCCGCGCCGGTGCCGGCCAGCGCTGCGGTCGCCGGCATGGTGGGAGTCATCCTCGCGACCGAGACGGTGCCGCGATCCGCTGACGTCGCGATGCTGACGCCGGCCGAGCAGGAGCAGGTCACGGCCGGGATCACGACCCGCCGGCTGGCCGCGATTCTCCGTCGGCGGCTACGAGACCGCGCGCGACGCAGGCTTGGCCGCTAGCCCGGGCTTCTTCTCGGCCGGCGGCTCGGACGGCGCGTACGTCGCGCGGCCGAAGTAGACGCTGACCGCCCGCATCACCTCGTCCGACCGGCTGAACAACACGTAGCGCTTGCGCGGTCCGGCGCTCCCGGTCGCCGCGAGCGGCACCCGGAAGTCGAGCCGCATCCCGTTGCCGTCGGCGATCACGCGTAGCGCTTCCGGCGAGTAGTAGGCCACGTGGCCGCGGCCCCAGATGTAGCCGTGTTTCGCCAGCCGGCCGCCGTCGTAGATGTTCGTCGAGCAGACGAGCAGGCCGTTGTCCGCGACGTACCCGAACAGCCTGGGGAACTCCTCGTTCGGCTCGAGGAAGTGCTCGATCACCTCGGACGCGATCACCAGGTCAAAGCGGCGGGTCGCCGGCTGGCTGATGTCGACGAACTCGGCGTCGTCGCGGACCTTGCTGATGTCACCGATCGCCACGTTGCGGACCGCGTCAAGCTTCTCGATGTGGCGGTTGTCGACGCTGCGGCCGGCGCCGTAGACCAGGACGTCCGCGCCCGCGGCGGGCAGGACGCCGGCGTTGTGCAGCGCGGTGATGCCGAGCTGCGCCATCCCGAACTCGCGACCCGGAGTCTCCTCAGTGCCGACCCGGGGCTTGAGCCCGAAGTCGTCCGGCGCGGCCGCCTCGGTGTAGTCGTGGAAGTTGCCGGGCAGCGCGACGTGCCCGCACCGCTGGCAGATCGAGGCCACCAGCTTGCGGCGCTTGTCCGGACGGCTGACCACCTGGTGGTCGAGCTGCTCGCCGCCGCAGACCCGGCAGCGGTTGTCGACCTTGGCATCCGGCGGCACCGGTTCCGGGGACGGCCGTGGCGCGGCCCGCTTCGCCGTGCGGTTCGGCTTAACGGCCGGCTGCGGCTTCGCCGAGCTCCGACCCGCCAGCCGACCGAGCGCCCGACGCCCCCGTTTCAATGTCGACACACAGGCACGATACGCCGCGGCCGTCGCCTGATCGGGGCGCGCCGCGCTGCCTAATCGCGGGTGGCGGCGCGCCAGTCGGCGGTGCGGCCGCGGCGGTCCAGCCGGACCGCTCCGAGCGGGACCGGGCGGCCGCGGCGCCGCCGCCGGACGGCGACGTCGACCCAGCCGCGCGGCAGTC
>DASZPL010000006.1:0-33804 GCA_035550315.1 Mycobacteriales bacterium
GTCGCCACCGTCCCGCACCAGCGACAGACCGGCGTGTGGTCGCCGGCGGGGCGGGCGAGCGGCCCGGCGCAGCGCTCGCAGCGGGCCGGCGCGCGGCAGCGCGCGCAACTGAGGGCGGGCTGGTAGCCGCGGCGCGGCACCTGGACCAGCACCGGCCCGCTGCGCAACGCGTCGCGGGCGGCGCGCCACGCCACCGGCGGCAACCGCGCCGCCCGGGCGGCGGCATCCTCGGCGAGCTCGGCCTCACCACCGGCGGTCCGGACGACGGGCAGGTCGCGAGCGCGAGCGGCATCCGTCGGGGCGAGCGACGTCGCCCAGCCGGACTCGAGCAGCAACGCGCCCTCGGCGGTCACTGCGTGCCCGGCCAGGATCAGCCCCGCGTCGGCGCGATGCGCGCGGAGCACGGCGACGTCCCGGCTGTGGCAGTACGGCGAGCGGGGCTCCGCGTGCAGGTCGTCGCCGTCGTCCCAGACCACGACCAGGCCCAGGTCGTGGACCGGGGCCCACACCGCCGCCCGGGTGCCCACCACCGCGCGCACGGTGCCGCGCGCGATTGCGAGAAACCGCCGGTAGCGTTCGGCCGGGCCCAGGTCGGCGGTCAGCGCGACGAAGCCGGCATCGCCCAGCCGGGTGGCCAGCGCGGTGGCGATCCGGGCGACGTCACGGTGGTCCGGCACGACGACGATGGCGCCCCGACCTGCCGCGACCGTGGCGGCAACCACGGCGGCCAGCTCGTCCGGCCATGGTCCCGGCAGCAGCTGCCAGACCCGACGGGGCCGACCGCCGTCGGCCAGCTCGACGAGCAGCTCGCGGCCGCCGGCGTACCGGTCCAGCTCCTCGCCGGTCGGCTCCGAGACCGGCCGTGACTCCGGCCGGCGGGCGGATCGTTCGGCGGTGGCATGACGCGGCGGCACGGCCAGCCGGATCACGTCGGCGGCGCTGCCGGCCCACCGATCGGCGACCGCGCGTGCCAGCCCGGCGATCTCCGCGGTGAGGACCGGCTCGGCGCCGAGCATGCGCTCGACGTACGACAGCCGACCTTCATGCTCGCTGGCGGTCAGCCGCTCGAGGACGAACCCGTCGACCAGCTGCCCGGCGAACCGGGCGCGGACCCGGACACCGGGCTGCGCCGCCGCCGACTGCGCCTCGGTGACGAGGTAGTCGAATAGCCGGTCCAGGTGCGGCAGGGAGACGTCGAGCTGCAGCCTGGCCACCGGCAGCTCGGCGGCCGGCGTGCGGACCGCAGCGCGGGTCGCGCGCGCCGGCGTCACGGCGCGTTACGAGCACGCGCCGCGGTCACCGCTCGGTCAGGCTTTGGCGGCGGCGCGCAGCGCGTCCACCCGGCTGGTCGCCTCCCAGGTGAAGTCGATCTCCGGGCGGCCGAAGTGACCGTAGGCCGCGGTCTGCGAGTAGATCGGGCGCAGCAGGTCGAGGTCGCGGATGATGGCGGCCGGCCGCAGGTCGAACACCTCGAGGATCGCGTCCTGGATCCGCTCGTCCGGGACGGTGCCGGTGCCGAAGGTGTCGACGAAGGTCCCGACCGGGCGGGCCTTGCCGATCGCGTACGCGACCTGCACCTCGCAGCGCTCGGCCAGGCCGGCCGCGACCACATTCTTGGCGACCCAGCGCATCGCGTAGGCGGCGGACCGGTCGACCTTCGACGGGTCCTTGCCGCTGAACGCGCCGCCGCCGTGCCGCGCCATGCCGCCGTACGTGTCGACGATGATCTTGCGGCCGGTGAGCCCGGCGTCACCCATCGGGCCGCCGATCTCGAACCGGCCGGTCGGGTTGACCAGCAGGCGGTACGACGAGGTGTCGATGCCGAGCTCGGCCAGCTCCGGCTCGACCACGTGCTCCTTGACGTCGGGCGCGAGCAGCGTCTCGATGTCGATGTCGGCGGCGTGCTGGCTCGACACCACGACGGTGTCCAGCCGGACCGGCTTGTCGTCGGCGTACTCGATCGTGACCTGGGTCTTGCCGTCCGGGCGCAGGTACGGGACGGTGCCGCTCTTGCGCACCGCGGTGAGCCGGCGGGCGAGCCGATGCGCGAGGGCGATCGGCAGCGGCATCAGCTCGGGGGTGTCGGTGCAGGCATAGCCGAACATCAGGCCCTGGTCGCCAGCGCCTTGGCGGTCGAGCAGGTCCGGCGTGTCCTTGCCGACGCGGTGCTCGTAGGCGTCGTCGACGCCCTGCGCGATGTCGGGTGACTGCGAGCCGATCGAGACGCTGACGCCGCAGGACGCGCCGTCGAAGCCCTTGCGCGAGGAGTCGTAGCCGATCTCCAGGATGGTTTCGCGCACCAGGTCGGCGATGTCGACGTACGTCGCGGTGCGGACCTCGCCGGCGATGTGGACCTGGCCGGTCGTGATCATGGTCTCGACGGCGACCCGGCTGGTGCTGTCGTCCTTCAGCATCGCGTCGAGGATCGAGTCGCTGATCTGGTCGGCGATCTTGTCCGGATGCCCTTCCGTCACGGACTCAGAAGTGAACAGGCGGCGTGACACGTCGGGCTCCTAACGGGATCAGCCGGTCGCGAACCTGGCCGGCAGGGTCCTGGGAATTCTAGTGGCTCGCGGGGAAAGCCGCGTGCCGAATGCGGCGATCCTGTTGGTTTGGCCGCAAGGCGGAGGAGGAGGTCATAGCGGCGCTATGGCCGACGACGACAACGCAGCGGACGGGCCGACAGGGCGTCGCAGACGGTGCGCATGCTTCCCCCGCAGGCCACTGGGTGGCTCGCGGGGGAAGTCGCGGTCAATCCGGCAAACGGGCGGCAACCAGGTCGAACAGTGCGTGGCTGAGCGATTCCTTGCTGCCGTGCGGGATCGGCGTCGAACTGCCGTCGCGGCCGAGCACGGTCGCGGCGTTGTCGTCGGATCCGAAAGTGCGGTGCTCGCCGACCTCGTTGACGACCAGCAGGTCGCAGCCCTTGGCGGCGAGCTTGGCCTCGCCGTTGGCCAGCGCGTTGTCGGTCTCGGCCGCGAAGCCGATGACCACCTGGCTGGCGCGACGCCGCGGCGCGGAGAGCTCAGCGAGGATGTCGGGGTTGCGGACCAGCGCGATCGGGTCGGGATCCGCGGTGCCCTTCTTGAGCTTCGAGCTCGCCCGCGACGCCGGGCGGAAGTCCGCCACCGCCGCCGCCATCACGACCACGTCGGCGTGCGGTGCGACCTCCAGGACGGCGAGCCGCATCTCCTCCGCCGTGCCGACGCGCACGACCTTGGCGCCCGCCGGGTCCGGCAGGTCGACGTTGGCGGAGATCAGCGTCACCTCCGCGCCGCGCGCGACGGCCGCCCGCGCCACCGCGTAACCCTGCCGGCCGCTCGACCGGTTGCCGAGGAACCGGACCGGGTCCAGTGGCTCGCGGGTGCCGCCGGCGGTGACCACGACGTGGCGGCCGGCGAAGTCCGGCGCCACGGCGCCGCGGGCGAGCACGAGCCGCGCCACGGCGAAGATCTGGTCCGGCTCCGGCAGCCGGCCGACGCCGCTGTCGGCGCCGGTGAGCCGACCCGTGGCCGGGTCGAGCACGACGACGCCGCGGGCGCGCAGCGTGGCGACGTTGGCCTGCGTCGCCGGGTGCTCCCACATCTCGGTGTGCATCGCCGGGGCGAGCACGATCGGGCACCGGGCGGTCAGCAAGGTGGCGCTCAGCAGGTCGTCGGCGCGGCCGATGACCGTGCGGGCGAGAAAGTCGGCGGTGGCCGGCGCGACCACGACCAGGTCGGCGGCTCGGCCGAGCTGCACGTGCGGGACGTCGTGGGCGTCGGTCCAGACATCGGTTGCCACCGGGTGACCGGACAGCGCAGCCCACGTCGGCTCGCCGACGAAGCGAAGCGCCGACGCGGTCGGCATGACGCGGACGTCATGCCCGGACTCGGTGAACCGCCGCAGCAGCTCGCAGGCCTTGTACGCCGCGATCCCGCCGCAGACGCCGAGGATGACGTGCGGTGCGCCACCCCCCGGACGGCCCACGGCGGAACCTGCTAGGCCTCGACCTGCTCGAAGGTCAGCAGGTCGCCGTTGGTCTCGCGCAGCGCCACCGACAGCGGCTTCTCCTGCACGTGCGCGGGCACCAGCGGCCCGACGTACTCCAGCAGGCCCTCACCGAGCTGCGAGTAGTAGGCGTTGATCTGGCGCGCGCGCTTCGCGGCGTAGATCACCAGGGCGTACTTGCTCTCGACCTTGTCGAGCAACTCGTCGATCGGCGGGTTCGTGATCCCCTCCGGGTTGGCGACGGTGCCTGCCACAGGTGCCTCATCTCAGTTCGAACGATTCGCGCCGCGACGCTTCGGGACAGCGCTCGAGTTTACCAGCGGGAAGCGCTCACGCCCGCTGCCGAACCAGCGCCTGCAGCCGCTGCGCCGCCTCGGGGATCGACGTGTTGACGATCACCTCGTCGAACTCGTCCTGCGCGGCCAGCTCCACCCGGGCCCGGTCCAGCCGCTGCCGGATCGTCTCCGCGCTCTCGGTCCCGCGGCCGCGCAGCCGCCGCTCGAGCTCCTCCCAGGACGGCGGGCGGAGAAAGACGAGCAGCGCCGGCGGCATGATCTTGCGCACCTGTCGGGCGCCCTGGATGTCGATCTCGAGCAGCACCGGTACGCCGGCCGCCAGGTGCTCCTCCAGCGGCGCCTTCGGCGTGCCGTAGTAGTTGCCGGCGTACTCCGCGTGCTCGAGCAGCTCGCCGCGCTCCACCATCCGGGCAAACTGCTCGCCGGTGACGAAGTGGCGGCTGACGCCCTCGACCTCGCCGGGCCGGATCGGGCGGGTGGTGGCCGACACCGAGTGCCAGATCTCGGGGTCGTGCTCGCGCAGGAACGCGACCAGCGTGCTCTTGCCGACGCCGGCCGGGCCCGACAGCACGGTGAGGCCCGCGCGCTCGGCCATCAGCCGCGGGGCAACGACGAGTCCGCCGCGAACTCCCGTTCCAGCGCCGCGCGCTGATGGGCGCCCAGGCCGCGCACCCGCCGCGACGTGGCGATGCCGAGCTTCTCCATGATTCGTTGCGCGCGGATCTTGCCGACCCCGGGCATTGACTCGAGCACGGCGCTGACCCGCATCTTGCCGACCGCCTCGTCACTCTCGCCGGCGGCAAACACGTCCGCCAGGGAGGCCTGCTGGCTCTTCAACCGCTCGCGCAGCGCCGCCCGGGTCTGACGCGCCGCGACGCCCTTCTCGGAAGCGGCGGCGCGTTGCTCCGGAGTCAACGGCGGAAGGGCCACTAGTGTCCGTCTCCCCAGGTCATCGGGCTCCGGTGCGACGTCGACGCCGCTGCCTCAGCGCGGGGAACCTACCACTAACGAAGCGCCGCGGTGATGGCCGCCGCTGCGGCCGCGGGGTCGTCCGCGCCGGTGATCGGACGCCCGATGACGAGCAGGTCAGCGCCGGCTTGCAGCGCGGCTTCCGGAGTGGCGACGCGTGCCTGGTCGTCGGGCTGCGCGCCGGCCGGTCGCACGCCCGGCGTGATCAGCCGGATGTCGGGGCCGACGGCGGTGCGGACCAACGCCACCTCCCGCGGCGAGCACACCAGCGCCCGGGCGCCTGCGTCGACGGCCAGCCTGGCCAGCCGGCAGACCGCTTCGTCGGGCGGGCCGGCGAGGCCGAGCCGGTCCAGGTCGGTGGCGCTCAGTGAGGTCAGCACGGTCACGGCCGCGATCCGGGTGTCCGGCGCGGCCGTGGCGGCGGCGTCGATCATCGCCGGGCCGCCGGAGGCGTGCACTGTCAGGTAGGCGGGTGCCAGTGGGGCGACGGCGCGCGCGGCGCCACTGACGGTTGCCGGTATGTCGTGCAGCTTCAGATCGAGGAACAGCTCGAGATCGGTGCCGGCCGCGATCTTCTCGACCGCCGCCGGGCCGACGGCGCAGAACAGCTCGAGCCCCACCTTGACGGTGCTGACGTACGGCGCGACCGCTTCGGCCCAACTTGTGGCGGCGGTGAGGTCGGCGGTGTCGAGCGCGACCGCGACCGGCGCCCGGCCGGTCATTGATCCGGCTCCGGGTCGACGGCGGCGACGCCGATGGCGTCCTCGAGCCAGGCGTCGAGGTCGTCGCGTTCGGTCTCTGCCGCCGGCGGCGAGTCCGCGGCATCGGTCTCTGCGTCGGCGAGGTCAACCACCTCGGTGTCGGCCTCGAGGTCCTCGCCGGAGTCCCCGACCGGGTCGGCACCCTCGGGCACCGCCGGCTCGACCGGCCGGTGGCCGATGCCGATCACGTCGGCGAGCCGGTCGATGCCGCGCGCCGCCAGCGCCTCGCGCAGCTCGCCGGAGATCCGGCTCGGTGCGCCCGGATCGTGGAAGATCACGGTGCCGACCTGGACGGCATTGGCACCCGCCAGGAAGAACTCCAGGGCGTCGAGGCCGGTGCGGATGCCGCCGATGCCGAAGATCGGTACGTCGGGCAGCGCCGCCCGCACCTGCCAGACGCAGCGCACCGCGATGGCGCGGATCGCGGGGCCAGACAGGCCGCCGGTGACGCCCGCCAAAGCGGGTCGCATGGTGGTGGTGTCCATGACGATGCCGAGTGCGGTGTTGATCAGCGACAGCCCGGTGGCACCGGCGTCGACGCAGGCACTGGCGATCGAGACGATGTCGGTGACGTCCGGCGAGAGCTTCGCGAACACCGGCACACCGGACGGTGCCGCGCGCCGCACCGCTTGCACCACGGCCGCCGCCGCGCTGCGGTCGCAGGCGAAGACCTGGCCGCGGTCCTCGACGTTCGGGCAGGAGATGTTGACCTCGATCAGCGCCACCGGCTTGCCGCGCAGCCGGCCGGCCAGCTTGGCGTACTCGTCGATCGTGGACCCCGCGATCGAGACTGCGGCGCGGACGTGATGTTCGTCGAGCCACGGCAGGTCGTGGCGCAGGAACTCTTCGATCCCGGGTCCCTGCAGCCCGATCGAGTTGAGCATCCCGCTCGGCGTCTCGGCCATCCGCGGCGTGGCCCGGCCGGCCCTCGCCTCCAGCTGGATCGACTTCGTGACCACGCCACCGATCGCCGCCAGGTCGTTGAACGCCGCGAGCTCCCGCCCGGCGGCCGCGCAGCCGGAGGCGGTGAACACCGGGTCGGGCACGGTCAGCGGACCCAGCTCGGTGCTGAGGTCGACGTCGGGCCGGCGCCCGCGCTCGACGGTCCGCTTGACGGTGACGCTGGTCGTCATTTGGCGGCTCCGACCGCGTCCATCGGCACCGTGCCGAGCGCATCCCAGCGGATCCGGTCACCCGGAAACACCGGGCCGTCGACGCACGATCGCAGCATCCGGGTCTCGCCGTCCTTGCCGACGATCGGCAGCACGCAGGTCATGCAGACGCCGACACCGCACGCCATCGACTCCTCGACCGCGAGCTGCGTCGGGATGCCGGCACCGTCGTACGCCGCGCTGGCGATCCGCTGCACGGCGTGGAGCATCGGCATCGGCCCGCAGGCGTAGACCACGTCGGCATGAACCCGGTCGATCACGTCCGGGAGCGCGTCCGACACCCGGCCGACTTCGCCGTAGGACCCGTCCTCGGTGGTGAACGCCACGCTGGCCGCCATCCGCTTCGCGTCAAGCGCGCCGAACAGCCGGTCGCCGGTCGCGGCGCCGAGCACGATGTCGATCCGGCAGCCGCGGCCGCGCAGCGCATCGGCCAGCATGAACAGCGGCGCGGAGCCGTAGCCGCCGCCGACCAAGACGCAGTTGGCGGGCTGCTTGGGCAGCGCGAACGGCCGGCCGAGCGGCCCGACCACGTCGATCGGGTCGTGCGGCTTGCAGCGCGACAGCCAGGCGGTGCCCTTGCCGTGCACCGCGAACACGAACTCGACGGTGCCGCCGAACACCCCGGTCTCGCGCACGCCGTAGATCGAGAACGCCCGCCGCAGCAGCAGCCCGCCGTCGTCGCCGCCGACCGCGACCGCGACGAACTGGCCGGGGCGGGTCTCGCCGGCGATGCCAGGCGCCACCACCGTCATCGCGTGGTAGGCGCCGATCGGCTTCACGCTGAGGACGGAGCCACGGACCTGCACCGGCATCAGTCGCCGCCCGCTTGATTGCGCGCTGCGATGAGGCCGGCGTGGTGCTCTTGCAACGACGAGACGCCAACGTCACCGCCCCGGGTGGCCTCGATGCCCTGCACCGCGGCCGCCAGCGCCTGCACGGTCGTGAGGCATGGCAGCCCGCGGGTGACCGCCGCCGTACGGATCTCATAGCCGTCGAGCCGCGGGCCGGAGTTGCCGAACGGGGTGTTCACGATCAGGTCGACGTCGCCGGCGAGGATCTGGTCGACGATGGTCGGCTCGCCGCCGGGGCCGACACCGTCGGAGACCTTGCGGACGACCGTCGAGGGCACGCCGTTGCGTCGCAGCACCTCGGCGGTGCCGGCGGTCGCGAGCACCTCGAATCCCAGGTCGGCCAGCCGCTTCGCCGGGAAGATGAGGTGTCGCTTGTCGCGGTTCGCCACCGAGATGAACACCTTTCCCTTCGTCGGCAGCGGACCGTACGCCGCCTCCTGCGACTTGGCAAAGGCGACCCCGAAACCGGTGTCGATGCCCATCACCTCGCCGGTCGACTTCATCTCGGGTCCGAGCACGGTGTCGACGCCGGCGAACCGGTTCCACGGCAGCACCGCCTCTTTGACGCAGATCGCCGCGTCGAGCGGCAGGTCGGCGCCGTCGCCCTCGGGCAGCATGCCTTCGGCCCGCAGCTCGGCGATGCTCGCGCCGAGCATCACCCGGGCGGCGGCCTTGGCCAGCGGCACCGCTGTCGCCTTCGAGACGAACGGCACGGTCCGGCTGGCGCGCGGGTTCGCCTCCAGCACGTAGAGCACGTCACCGGCGACCGCGAACTGCACGTTCAGCAGGCCGCGCACCCCGACCCCGCGCGCGATCGCCTCGGTCGCCTCCCGGATCCGGGCGAAGTCGGCCCGCCCGAGCGTGATCGGCGGCAGCGCGCAGGCCGAGTCGCCGGAGTGGATGCCGGCCTCCTCGATGTGCTCCATCACGCCGCCGAGGAACAGCTCGGTGCCGTCGTACAACGCGTCGACGTCGACCTCGATGGCGTCGTCGAGGAACCGGTCGACCAGCACCGGGTGCTCCGGGCTGACCTCGGTCGCCCGGTCGATGTAGTCGCGCAGCGTGTCGTCGTCGTACACGATCTCCATGCCGCGACCGCCGAGCACGTACGACGGGCGGACCAGCACCGGGTAGCCGATCTCGCGCGCGATCGCGATCGCGTCGTCGTAGGAGCGCGCGGTGCCGTGCTTCGGGGCGGCCAGTCCGGCGGCCGCGAGCACCTGCCCGAACGCGCCGCGCTCCTCCGCCAGGTGGATCGCCTCCGGCTGGGTGCCGACGACCGGCACCCCGGCGTCCTTCAGCCGTTGCGCCAGCCCGAGCGGCGTCTGCCCGCCCAGTTGCACGACGACGCCGACGACGCCACCGTCCTCGCCGAGGCCGGCGGCCCGGCCCGACCGCTGCTCGGCGGCGACAACCTCGAGCACGTCCTCCAGCGTCAGCGGCTCGAAGTAGAGCCGGTCGGAGGTGTCGTAGTCGGTCGACACGGTCTCCGGGTTGCAGTTGACCATGACGGTGTCGAAGCCGGCGTCGTGCAGCGCGTAGCAGGCCTGTACGCACGAGTAGTCGAACTCGACGCCCTGGCCGATCCGGTTCGGCCCGCTGCCGAGGATCAGCACCTTCGGCCGGCTGCCCGGCTCCACCTCGTCCTCCTCGTCGTACGACGAGTAGTGGTACGGCGTGCGGGCGGCGAACTCGGCGGCGCAGGTGTCCACCGTCTTGAACACCGGCCGGACGCCGAGCGCGTGCCGCAGCCGGCGGAGGTCGTCCTCGGTCACGGCGGCGTCGCCGGCGGCCTGCCGGATCTCGGCGAGTTGCACGTCGGAGAAGCCGTGGCGTTTCGCGCGCTGCAACGTCGGCGCGTCCAGCCGATCGGCGGCGCGCACCTCGCCGGCGACCTCGGTGAGCAGCACGAGCTGGTCGAGGAACCACGGGTCGATGCCGGTCACGGCGTGCACCGCGTCGATCGTCGCGCCGGCCCGCAGCGCCTGCACGACCGCTTGCAGCCGCCGGTCGTGCGGCCGGGCCGCCCGCTCCAGCCATTCGGACGGATCGCCGGTGGCCGACCAGAAGTCCAGCTCGGCGCCCTTGGCTTCCAGCGAGCGCACCGCCTTTTGCAGGGCTTCGGTGAAGTTGCGGCCGAGTGCCATCACCTCGCCGACGCTCTTCATGTGGGTCGTCAGAGTGGTGTCGGCGCCGGGGAACTTTTCGAACGCGAACCGCGGAATCTTGACCACGACGTAATCGAGGCTGGGTTCGAAGCTCGCCGGCGTCTCCCCCGTGATGTCGTTGGTGATTTCGTCGAGGGAGTAGCCAAGCGCGAGCAAGGCGGCGATCTTCGCGATCGGGAAGCCGGTCGCCTTGCTGGCGAGCGCGCTGGAGCGCGACACCCGCGGGTTCATCTCGATGACGACCTGCCGGCCCGTGACCGGGTCGACGGCAAACTGGATGTTGGAACCGCCGGTGTCCACTCCGACCGCGCGGATGACGGCGAACGCGGTGTCGCGCATCCGTTGGTACTCGCGGTCGGTCAAAGTCATCGCCGGTGCGACCGTGATGCTGTCGCCGGTGTGCACGCCCATCGCGTCAAAGTTCTCGATCGAGCACACGACGACACAGTTGTCGTGCCGGTCGCGCATCACCTCGAGCTCGAACTCCTTCCAGCCGAGCACGCTCTCCTCGACCAGCACCTCGCTGACCGGGCTGGCGTGCAACCCGGCGGCGACCATCCGGCGCAGCTCGCTCTCGTCGTGGGCGAAGCCGGAGCCGGCACCGCCGAGCGTGAACGACGGCCGCAGCACCAGCGGGTAGCCGAGCTCGCCGGCGGCGTCGACTGCTTCGTCGACCGACCGGATCAGCCGGCTGCGGGCGTAGTCGGCGCCGATCTGTTCACAGACCGCCTTGAACCGCTCCCGGTCCTCGCCGGCGCGGATCGCGTCGATCGAGGCTCCGATCAGCTCGACGCCGTAGCGCTCGAGCACTCCCCGGTCGTGCAGCGCGACCGCGACGTTGAGCGCCGTCTGGCCACCGAGCGTCGCGAGCACGGCGTCGGGACGTTCCTTGGCGATGACCTTCTCGACGTACTCCGGGGTGATCGGCTCGATGTAGGTCGCGTCGGCGAACTCCGGGTCGGTCATGATCGTCGCCGGGTTGGAGTTGACCAGGCTGACCCGCAAGCCCTGCGCGCGGAGCACGCGGCAAGCCTGGGTGCCGGAGTAGTCGAACTCGCAGGCCTGGCCGATGACGATCGGGCCCGACCCAATGACCAGGACGCTCTTCAGGTCGCTGCGTCGCGGGCTCATGAGCGCGCTTCCATCAGCTCGATGAACCGGTCGAACAGGTTGGTGGCGTCGTGGGGTCCGGGTGCCGCCTCGGGGTGGTACTGCACCGAGAACGCCGGGACGTCGAGGCAGCGCAGGCCTTCGACCACGCCGTCGTTGAGGTCGACGTGGCTGACCTCGACCCGGCCGAACGCGGTGTCGGCCGGTGCGTCGGTCGGCGCGTCGACGGCGAACCCGTGGTTGTGGCTGGTGATCGCGACCTGGCCGGTGGCGCGGTCGATCACCGGCTGGTTGACACCGCGATGCCCGAACCGCAGCTTGTAGGTCCCGAACCCAAGGGCGCGGCCGAGGATCTGGTTGCCGAAGCAGATGCCGAACACCGGCTTCACGCCGAGCAGATCGCGCAGCGCCGCGACCGGCCCGTCGGCGGTGGCCGGGTCGCCCGGGCCGTTGGACAGGAAGACGCCGTCCGGGTCGACGGTCAGCACGTCGGCGGCGGTCGCTGTCGCCGGCAGCACGTGCACCTCACAGCCGCGCTCGGACAGGTAGCGAGGCGTCGCCGCCTTGATCCCGAGGTCGATCGCCGCGACCCTGCGGCGCTTCTCACCGACTGCCGGTACGACGTAGGGCTCGGCGGTCGACACCTCGCCGGCGAGCGCCGCGCCGACCATCGGTGGGCTTGCGAGGACGCGCTGCAGGAGTGCGTCTGGGTCGGACTCGACGCTGCTGACGCCGACCCGCATCGCGCCGCGCTCCCGCAGGTGCCGGGTCAACGCGCGGGTGTCGACGCCGCTGATGCCGACCACGCCGTAGTGCGCCAGCTCTTCGTCGAGAGTGCGCCGCGACCGCCAGTTGCTCGGCGTACGGGCAGGATCGCGCACCACGTAGCCGGCTACCCAGATCCGACGCGACTCGGGATCGTCATCGTTGATGCCGGTGTTGCCGATGTGCGGCGCGGTCTGCACGACCACCTGGCGGTGGAACGACGGGTCGGTGAGCGTCTCCTGGTAGCCGGTCATCCCGGTGGTGAAGACCGCCTCGCCGAACGTCTCGCCGGCGGCGCCGTAGGACCGGCCGTGAAACGTGCGCCCGTCCTCCAGCACCAAGATCGCCGAATCAGTCGTCACGCTGCTCCCCCGTGTCTTTGCCGTGGCGGACCCGCTGCACGACGATCCATACCGCGAACACGACGAAGATCGCGGCCGCGACCAAACCGACCGTCAGGCCGCCCCAGCTTTCGGCGTTCACGCGGGCTTTCCGTCCAGGACGGTCGGGCGGCCGTGCAGAAAGGTGGCGACGACGCGGCCGGGCAGCTCCCGCCCGGCGTACGGCGTGTTGCGGCTGCGGCTGGCGCTCTGCGCCGGGTCGACTACCCAGCGGGCATCGGGGTCGACCAGCAGCAGGTTGGCCGGCGCGCCCGGTTGCAGCGGCTGGCCCTGCCGGGCGAGCCGGCCGATGCGGGCGGGCCGGTGGCTCATCCGGTCGGCGACGCCGGCCCAGTCGAGCATCCCGGTCTGCACCATCGACTCGATCACGACGGACAGCGCCGTCTCGAGTCCGGTCATGCCGAACGCCGCAGCGGCGAACTCGCTTTCCTTCGCCTCGAGCGGATGCGGGGCATGGTCGGTCGCGACCGCGTCGATGGTGCCGTCAGCAAGGGCTTCGCGCAGCGCCGTGACGTCGGCGTCGGTCCGCAGCGGCGGGTTCACCTTGTAGATCGGGTCGTACGACGCGACCAGCTCGTCGGTGAGCGACAGGTGGTGCGGCGTCACCTCGGCGGTGACGTTCCACCCCTTTGCCTTCGCCCACCGCACCAGCTCCACCGAGCCGGCGGTGGAGACGTGGCAGAAGTGCACCCGGGAGCCGACGTGCGCCGCGAGCAGGCAGTCGCGCGCGATGATCGCCTCCTCGGCGACCGCCGGCCAGCCGGCCAGGCCGAGCACACCGGACCACTCGCCTTCGTTCATCTGGGCGGACTCGGTGAGCCGGGGCTCTTGGGCGTGCTGCGCGACGACTCCGTCGAACGCCTTGACGTACTCCAGCGCGCGCCGCATCAGCAGCGAGTCGTGGACGCATTGGCCGTCGTCGGAGAAGACCCGCACCCGCGCCTCGGAGTCGGCCATCGCGCCAAGCTCGGCGAGCTGCTTGCCGGCCAAGCCGACCGTGACCGCGCCGACCGGATGTACGTCGCAGTGCCCGGCCTGCTGGCCGAGCCGCCAGACCTGTTCGACCACGCCGGCGACGTCGGCGACCGGCTCGGTGTTGGCCATGGCATGGACGGCGGTGAAGCCGCCCAGCGCCGCAGCCATCGTCCCCGTCTCGACGGTCTCGGCGTCCTCGCGGCCGGGCTCGCGCAGGTGGGTGTGCAGGTCGACCAACCCGGGCAGTGCGACCAGGCCGCCGGCGTCCAGCCGTTGTGCGCGGGCCGGCGCAGCGTCGGTGAGGACGCCGGCCGGGTCGAGGTACAGCGTGGTGGGCTTGCCGCCCAGCGGCCGGGCTCCCTCGATCACCCAGCCGGTCGAGATCGCCCTCATGCAGCGGCCTCCGACATCATCGTGGCGTCGACCAAACCACCGAGCAGCAGGTAGAGGACGGCCATCCGCACCGACACACCGTTGGCTACCTGCTCGACGATCGTCGAGCGCACGCTGTCGGCCACCTCCGCGGCGATCTCGACGCCGCGGTTCATCGGGCCGGGGTGCATCACGATCGCGTCCTCCGGCATCGCCGCGAGCCGCTGCCGGTCGAGGCCGTAGCGGCGGGCGTACTCGCGGACCGTCGGGAAGAACCCGCCGTGCATCCGCTCGTGCTGCACCCGCAGCATCATCACGACGTCGCTCTTCGGCAGCACCGGGTCGAGCTCGTAGGAGACGCTGCTCGGCCAGGCGCCGACGCCGACCGGCAGCAGGGTCGGCGGCGCGACCAGCGTGACCTCGGCACCGAGGACGGCGAGCAGCAGCACGTTGCTGCGGGCCACCCGCGAGTGCAGCACATCGCCGACGATCGCGACCCGCAGGCCGTCGAGCCGGCCGGTACGCGAGCGGATGGTGTAGGCGTCGAGCAGCGCCTGGGTCGGATGCTCGTGGGTGCCGTCGCCGGCGTTGACGACGCTGCCGCGGATCCAGCGCGCGAGCTGGTGCGGCGCGCCGCTCGCGCCGTGGCGGACCACGACCGCGTCGGATCCCATCGCCTCCAGGGTGAGCGCGGTGTCCTTCAACGACTCGCCCTTGGACACGCTGGACCCTTTGGCGGAGAAGTTGATGACGTCGGCGGACAGCCGTTTCGCGGCGACTTCGAACGACGTCCGGGTGCGGGTCGAGTCCTCGAAGAACAGGTTGACCACGGTGCGGCCGCGGAGCGTGGGCAGCTTCTTGATGCTGCGGCCGGCGAGCGCGGCGTCCATCTCGGCGGCGGTGTCGAGCACGAGCAGCGCGTCGTCGCGGCTCAGGTCGCCGGCCGAGAGCAGGTGGCGGTTCACGGCGTCTCTCCGGCCGCCGATGCCGCGCTGGCTTCGCGGCCCAGGTCGGCGGGACCGAGCAGCACACCGTCGCGGCCGTCACGCTCCACCAGCAGGACGTGCACCGTCTCGGTCAAGGCCGTCGGCAGGTTCTTGCCGACGTAGTCGGCGCGCACCGGCAGCTCGCGGTGGCCGCGGTCGACCAGCACCGCGAGCTGCACCGCCTGCGGCCGCCCGATGTCGCCGAGCGCGTCGAGCGCGGCCCGGACGGTGCGGCCCGAGAACAGCACGTCATCGACGAGGACGACGGTGCGGCCGTCGATGCCGGCGGGCGGGATGTCGGTGGCCTCCAAAGCGCGGACGCCGCGCAGCCGGAGGTCGTCGCGGTACATCGTGACGTCAAGCGCGCCGACCGGCACCTCGACGTTCTCGATCTCCCCGATGCGCGCGGCCAGCCGGCGGGCGAGCACGACGCCTCGGGTCGGGATGCCGAGCACGACGAGTCCGCTGGCACCGTGGTTGCGCTCGACGATCTCGTGCGCGATGCGCGTCATGGCGCGCGAAACGTCAGCAGGGTCGAGCACTGGGCGAGCGGCCGCGGGATCACCCGACGTCGGCCGCGGGGCAGCAGGCATCGCTTCGTTCCCCTCCTTGTCCGCCTCACGGGACGGGTCTTAAAGGACGGTTTCGACGACACTATCAGCGCGCCGGCGACGACCCCAACGAGGTTTCGCGGCCCGGCGAGCCGGGCGCTCAGGCGGTCAGGTCGTGAGCGCCGACGCGGGCGAGCAGGCCGTTCACGAAGCCGGGCGACTCGTCGGTGGACAGCGCCTTCGCCATCTCGACGGCTTCGTTGATCACCACACCGCGCGGTACGTCGTCACGCCACAGCAGCTCGTAGACCGCGATCCGCAACACCGTGCGGTCCACCGGTGGCATCCGGTCGAGCGGCCAGCCCTTGGCATACGTCGCGACGATCCGGTCGATCGTCTCGGCGTGGTCGGCGACCCCCTCGACGATGGTCCGCGCGTACTCCGGGACCGGCGGATCTGAGCGCTCCACCCAGGCGGTCAGGGTGGCCAGCGGGTCGGCGGCGCGTTGGTCGGCCTCGAACAGGACGTCGAGGGCCCGTTTGCGCGCCTTGCTGCGGGCGGCCACGCGAGCGGTCGGCGGTCGTTAGCCGCTGACGCGGCTGATGTATCGGCCGTCGCGGGTGTCGACCTTGATCTTCTCGCCCTGCGCGACGAACAGCGGCACCTGCACGGTCGCGCCGGTCTCCAACGTCGCAGGCTTGGTGCCGCCGGTGGAACGGTCGCCCTGCATCCCCGGCTCGGTGTAGGTGATGGTCAGCTCGACCGACGCCGGCAGTTCGACGTACAGCACTGCGCCGTCATGCATCGCGACCGTCGCAGCGGTGTTCTCGAGCAAGTAGTCCTTCGCGTCGCCGACCGCCGACTCGGGCACCGTCACCTGGTCGTAGGTCTCGGCGTCCATGAACACGTAGTCGGCGCCGTCGTGGTAGAGGTACGTCATCTCGCGCTTGTCGACGGTGGCCACGTCGACCTTCACACCGGCGTTGAAGGTGCGCTCAACCACCTGACCGGTCAACACGTTCTTCAGCTTGCTGCGCACGAACGCGCCGCCCTTGCCGGGCTTGACGTGCTGGAACTCGACCACGTTCCACAGCACGCCGTCGAGGTCGAGCGTCATGCCGTTCTTCAGGTCGTTGGTGGTGGCCACGGTGCCGTGCTCCTGCTCTCAGCTGATCTCGATCAAGTCGCGTGTCGACGCGGTCAGGCACTCGGTGGCCGCCAGCCGGACGACGACGGTGTCCTCGATCCGGACACCCCCGCGACCCGGGAGGTAGACACCGGGCTCGACGGTCACCGGCACGCGGTCTGCCAGTGTATCCGCGGCGGAACCGGGCGTGAGGAACGGCGATTCGTGGATCTCCAGCCCGACGCCGTGGCCCAGCCCGTGCGCCGGTTGGTGGCCGGCATCGGTGATCAGTTCCCGCGCGTAGCTGTCGAGCGCGGCGGGCGCCGCACCGTGAACCGTGCGGTCGCGGCAGCGCTGCTGGATGTCGTGGACCAGCGCGTGCAGGTCGCGTTGCCAGTCGGCGACCGGAGCGACCGCGACCGTCCGGGTCATGTCCGCGTGGTAGCCGGCGTACCGGGCGCCGAAGTCGAGCTTGACGAGGTCGCCCGGTCGCAGCGGCCGGTCGGTCGGCTGGTGATGCGGGATCGCGCTGTGCCCGCCGAAAGCCACGATGCTGTCGAACGCCGGGGCCTCGGCGCCGTGGTCGTGCATCGCCGACTGCAAGGTCCACGCGACGTCCCGTTCGGTGACTCCCGGCCTAAGGCTTGCGACGGCGGTCGCGAACGCCGCATCGGTGATCGCGCACGCCTGGGTCAACGCGGCCAGCTCAGCCTCGTCCTTGGCGGCGCGCAGCGGTTCGACCACGGGCCGGCATGCGACCAGCTCGGGTGCGCCGTCGACAGCGGCGAGCCGCGCCTGCACGGCGACCGTGACGTGCTCGGTTTCGATGCCCAAGCGCCGCACGCCTTGTCGGCCGGCGGCTTCGACGAGTGCCGGCCCGACCGCCCTGGTCTCGAGAACCTCCAGGTCCGGGACCTCGGCGGCGGCCTGGGTCACGTACCGCCCGTCGGTCGCGAACGTCGCGTCGCCGGCGCGGGTCAGCAGCAGCGCGCCGTTCGACCCGGTGAAGCCGGACAGGTAGCGGACGTTGACCAGGTTCGTCACCAACAGCGCGTCGAGACCCTCGGGCAGCGACGCGGCGACCCGGGCACGGCGATCGGCGGTTGCGGCAGCGGTCACGACGACAGCCGGCGCGCCAAACCCTGCAAGGCGAGCACGTAGGACTCCGTGCCGAAGCCAGCCACCACGCCGGCCGCCAAGCCGGCGGTGTAGGAGACGTGGCGAAACTCCTCACGCGCCAACGGGTTCGACAGGTGCACCTCGACGAACGGCACCGGCAGCTGCGCGGCCGCGTCGCGGATCGCGACGCTGGTGTGGGTCCAGGCCGCGGGGTTCAACACCAGCGCGTCGGCGACGCCGTCGGCTGCCTCGTGCAGCCAGCCGACGAACCTCGCTTCGTCGTCGGTTTGCCGAACCTCGACCGCGAGGTCGAGCCGCTCGCCGGCCGCAGTGCAGGTGGTGACGAGGTCGTCGTACGTCGCGTCGCCGTAGATCGCCGGCTCGCGCGCTCCGAGCCGGCCGAGGTTGGGTCCGTTGAGGACGAGGACGCGCTTGCTCATACCGCCACCTTCGCGTACGCCGCCTCGAGCAGCGCCTCGTCGGGATCCTCCAGCACGCCGGGGCGCGCCAACCCGTCGAGGACGACGAACCGCAGGACCGCGCCGCGGGCCTTCTTGTCGACCTGCATGGTCTTTCGCAGCCGCGGCCAGGCGGCGCGCGGATGCGTCGTCGGCAGCCCGATCGCCTGCAGCAGCTCGCGGTGTCGCGCAGCTACCTCGTCGGGCAACCGCCCGGCGGCCCGCGCCAGCTCGGCGACGTAGACCATGCCGACCGCGACGGCGTGACCGTGCGGCACCGCGAAGTCCTCGACGCGTTCGATCGCGTGCGCCAACGTGTGGCCGTAGTTGAGCACCTCGCGCGGACCGGCTTCGCGGAGGTCCTGTGAGACGACGGCGGCTTTCATCGCGACCGCCCGCTCGATCAGCTCTTGGGTGTGGGGCCCGCGGGGGCTGCTGGCAGCGACCGGGTCGGACTCGATCAGCTCGAGGATGACGGGGTCGGCGATGAAGCCGGCCTTGACGACCTCGGCCATGCCGTTGACCCACTCGGCGTCGGGCAGCGTTGCGAGCAGGTCGAGGTCGACCAGTACGCCGGCGGGCGGATGGAACGCGCCGACCAGGTTCTTGCCGGCGCCGGTGTTGATGCCGGTCTTGCCGCCGATCGCGGCGTCGACCATCGCGAGCAGCGTCGTGGGGACGTGCACCACCCGCACGCCGCGCAGCCAGGTCGCGGCGGCGAAGCCGGCGACGTCCGTCGTCGCGCCGCCGCCGACCGCGACGACCGCGTCCGAGCGGGTCAGCCGCAGCCGGCCGAGGTCGTCCCACAGCCGCGCGGTGACGTCCAGCGACTTCGCCGCCTCGCCGGCCGGGATGGTCAGCGGCTCGACCCGGCAGCCGGCCTGCTGCAGCGCCCGGATCGGCTCGTCGGCCAAATGACGGATCCGTTCGTCGGCGACGACCGCGACGGTCGCCGCGCCGGTCAGCAGGTCCGGCAGCCGGTCGGCCAGGCCGTGACCGAGGGTGACGTCGTACGGCGACGGGCCGGCGACGTGGATGGTCGTGGTCATCGGCAGGCGCCGATCCCGGCCGCGACCTCGGCGGCGACGTCGGCAGCCGGGCGCGCGTCCGTGGCGACGGTCATCACCGCAACCTCGGCGTAGAACGGCCGGCGGTCGTCGAGCATCGCCTTCAACTGGGCCCGCGGATTGCCGAGCAGCAGCGGCCGGTCGCGGTTGAAGCCGACCCGCGCCAACGCGTCGGTCAGTCCGACGTCCAAGAAGACGACGTGGTGACCGCGCAACGCCGCGCGGGTTTGCGGGTCGAGCACCGCGCCACCACCGAGCGCCACGACGCCGTCGGAGCCAGTGAGCGCTTCCTGCACCGCGGTCGCTTCCAGCGCACGGAACGCCGGCTCGCCGTCCTCCACGAAGATGTCGGCGACCGACTTCCCGGCAACCGCCTCAACGTCGGCGTCGGTGTCGCGGAAGTCGACGCCGTACTGCTCCGCGACCAGCCGGCCGACCGTTGACTTGCCGGCGCCGGGCGGGCCCACCAACACGACCATCGGGCTCATCGGCGCGCAATCATTTGATCGCCAGCGCGGCGAGGTAGGCATCGCGGTTGCGCCGGGTCTCGACCACGGCGTCGCCGCCGAACTTCTCCAGCGCGGCGTCGGCCAGCACCAGCGCGACCATCGCCTCCGCGACCACACCGGCGGCCGGCACCGCACATACGTCGGACCGCTGGTTGATCGCCTTCGCCGGCTCGCCCGTCGCGACGTCGACGGTGTCGAGCGCGCGCGGCACCGTCGAGATCGGCTTCATCGCGGCGCGGACGCGCAGCACCTCGCCGGTGGTCATGCCGCCCTCGGTGCCGCCCGAGCGGCCGGTCCGGCGCCGAAGCCCACCCGCGTCCGACTCGATCTCGTCGTGCGCCGCGCTCCCCCGCCGGGCCGCGGAACGGAAGCCGTCACCCAGCTCGACGCCCTTGATGGCCTGGATTCCCATCAGCGCCGCCGCCAGCCGGCCGTCGAGACGGCGGTCCCAATGCGTGTGACTGCCAAGGCCCGGCGGCAGCCCCAGCGCGACCACCTCCACGACGCCGCCCAGGGTGTCGCCGTCGCTGCGCGCGGCGTCGATCTCCGCCACCATCGCCTCGCTCGTCGCCGGGTCGAAACAGCGCACCGGATCGGCATCCACCCGTTCCAGATCGCCGCGCCCCGGCAGCACGCCATCCGGTGCGGTCACCGCACCCAGCGCCACGACGTGGCTGAGGACCTCCACGTCCAGCGCCTGCGCCAGGAAGCGTTTGGCGACGGCGCCGAGCGCGACCCGGGCTGCGGTCTCACGCGCACTGGCGCGTTCCAGCACCGGGCGGGCATCGTCGAAGCCGTACTTCTGCATGCCGACCAAGTCGGCGTGACCCGGTCGCGGCCGGGTCAGCGGCGCGGCCCGGCCGAGGCCGGCCAGCGCCTCGGCGTGGACGGGGTCAGCCGCCATCACGGCTTCCCACTTCGGCCACTCGGTGTTGCCGATCCGGACCGCGATCGGCGAGCCCATCGAGACGCCGTGGCGAATGCCGCCGAGCAGCTCGACCTCGTCGGCCTCGAACGACATCCGGGCGCCGCGACCGTAGCCGGCCCGCCGGCGCGCCAGCTCGTCGCCGATCTCCTTGGTCGTCACCCGGACACCGGCCGGCAGGCCTTCGAGGATCGCGACCAGGGCAGGGCCGTGCGACTCACCCGCGGTCAGCCAGCGCAGCACCCGTCCATTCTGCCGTGCGGGCGACCGACAATGCCGTCACACGACGTGCGCGACTCCGGTCGTCAGCGTGAACGGCGCGGCGTCACCGACCTGCAGCACGACCGAGCCGTGGTGGATCGCGACCAGGCTCAGCACCTTGCCGAAGACGGTGCCCTTGGTCGCCCCGGCGGCCGGCGGCTTCACGGTCGCCCAGCGGATCCGGTGGCGCGAATAGCCCAGGTCGAACGTCGCCGACTTGCTGCCACTCACGCCAAGCAGCTGCACCCACTTCGGCGGCCCGCTGATGGGTGAGCGGGTGACGGAGGGCACGGTGCCGGTCACCGGCGGCGTGCCGGTGGTCGTGGTGCCGGTCGTGCCGGTCGTCGTGGTCGAGCCGGCCGTGGTGGTGCCTGACGATGTCTGCGGTGGCAGCACGAGCGGCTGGAACGGATTGCGCGCCGTGGCGGCGGCGTGCTTGTGCAGCCGGGGCGCCGTCGGCTGGACGGCGTGCTGGGCCGCCGGCCCGCTCGACTGCGGCTGGTGGGTCGGTACGGCGCTGGGCACCGGCTGGCTCGCCGGTGTCGAGCCGTGGTGCAGCAACAGGTAGCCGACGGTCGCCAGGACCACGACGGCGACGACCACGGCCGCGATCAGCAGGAACCGCCGGTGGTTCCCCGGCTGGTGCTCAGGCTCTTCAGGCGCGGCGGCGGCACCGCCCGGCGGGGCGACCGCGGGTTGGCCGAAGGGCGGCAGCAGCGACGTTTCACTCATCGTGGGTTCCTAGCTCGACGGGGCGGCCGGGGAGGCGGACGGGCTCGGCGACGGCGACGCCGTCGACCCGGACGTGGTGCCGGCCGTCGTACCGCTGCTGACTGCACCGGAGGCTTGCGCCCCCGGCACGACGTAGTAGGCCAGCGTGGACAACGTGCCGCCCAGTTCGCCCTTGGGTGCGGTCTTGTTGGCCGGCAGTGCCGGGGCGCTGCAACCGGCGCCGCCGGAGCCTGCGCTCGGGCACATCGTCCAGCCGGTGACGGTCAGTGCGCGCGGCAGGCTTTCCAGCTGCTGGAAGAACGACTCGAGGTTGGCGAACGATCCGTCGACACCGAGCGCGACCGGCAGCTGCATCACCTGTGGTCCCTTGGCCGGCGGGCCGGCGGTTGTCGCGCCGGCGACCGACAGCGGTGCGCCGGTGCCCGGTGTGATCGAGACCAGCTCGACGCCGGCGGCAGCGGCAGCCGTGGTGAGTTCGCGCACCATCGTCGGCTCGCCGGCTCCGATCGGCAGCTTCGTGGCGAACCGTCGTAGCGCCCGCTGCTGCGCCGGCAGGTGCTTCTGCTGCGCGCGCAGCGACGCGATCTCGGACTGCAGCAGCTGGTTGGCCTGCTGCTGGTCGACGACCTGACCGCGCAGCGTCGCGGCGTGCGAGTGGGTCGGCCGGATCAGCGCGAACCAGCCAACGACCGCGACGACGGCCACGGCCAACGTGGTGAGGATCGCCCATTGGCGAGTACGAGTCATGTCAGCCACCCGCCGCTGGGGTCGTCTTGTGGGCCAGTGCGCTCGGCGTGACGTCGACCGAGGACGTGAAGTCGACGACGCCGTGGTTACCGATCGCGGCCTCGGTCGACTTGCTGAAGGTCGGGTTGGCGAAGCCGTCGACCTTCGTGAGGGCGTCGAGCCAGCTCGCCACGTCGTTGTGCCGGAACGCCACGCCGCTGAAGTTGAGGGTGCCGATCGACCCGGCCGCCGGTGCGGTAGCCGACGCGGTGGTCGATGTCGGCGCCGATGCGCCCTGCGTCGCCTGGATCGACGTCAGCCAGACGTTGCTCGGGATCCGCAGCGCGATGTCGTTGATGAAGTACGACCACTTCACTTCCGAGGCCATCGCCTCGGTGACCAGGGCCCGTTCGGTCGCGACCGCGTTGTAGGCGGTCCGGATGCCGGCCAGGCTCCGCAACGAACGCTGCAGGTTGGCGTTGTCGGCCTGCGTCGATGCGAGCTGCGACTTGGCGTGGGAGACGGTGCTCCGCTCATGTAGGTAGATGCCGCCGACGACGACCAGCGCGAGCACCACCAGGCCGCCCATCGCGGCCTGCACCCGGCGGAACCGTTCGGCGGCCGCCAGCTCGGGCGGCAGCAGGTTGACGCGCGGAACCTCCGTCGTCGCGACCTCTTCGAGGGTCTGCGGGATCGTCATGATGCCTCTGCCATGGCCAGGCCCACGGAGACCGCGAGCTGCGAGTCGACTGCCTCAAGCTGCTCCGGCCCAAGCCCGGTCTTGCCGACCCGGATGGCGGCGAGCGCGGAACCGCGCTGCACCGGCAGCTGCACGGTGGTCGCGAGCCGCTGACCGAGACCGGGCAGCAGCCCGCCACCACCGGAGAGCACGACCCGGCGGACTTGCAGGGCGCCGGGCTGGGTGGCGTAGTAGGCAAGCGAACCGCGCACCTCGTCGAGGAAGGCGCCGGCGGTCGAGTCGATAACGCCGGCAGCCGGATGCAGCACCGGCATCGGCGCGGAGCCGACGGACACGCCGAGCTCTTGCTTCACCGACTCGGCCTGCTCGAACGGCACACCCATCCGCTCGCTGACCGCGTCGGTGACGTTGTCGCCGCCCATCGGCAGGATGCGGACGAAGCGAGGTACGCCGTTTTGGTGAACGACGATGTTGGTGACCTTGGCGCCGACATCGACCAGCGCTTCGGCGTTGCCGTGCAGCTCGGGATTGACGCCGAGCGCGTCCACCTCGCCGAGACTGCGGAGGACCGCGAACGCGGTCAGGTCGATCCGGCTGGTGCGCAGGCCCGCCCGCTTCACGGCGTCGAGCAGGTTGCTCACCATCTCGCGGGAGGCGGCGACGATCAGGATCCGGATGGTCCGGGCGCCGTCCGCCTCGGTCACCTCCGCCATCGGGTGGTAGTCGAGGATCGCCTGCTCGACAGGGATCGGCAGGTAGTCCTGCACCTGCATCGCCAGCGAGCCGCGCAGCTCGTTGGCCGGCATCCACGGCAGGTCCACCTGCCGGACGATCACGCGCTGGTTGGCGACGCCGAGAACCACCCGCTTCGTGCTGAAGCCGGTGCCCGACCACAACCGCCGCAGCGCGTCGGCGACCAGTTGCGGGTCCGCAACCTCGCCATCGCGGACCGCGCCGGGTGGCAGCGCCACCTGGCCGAACCGCTGCAACGTCGCGCCGCTGCGACCGAACGACATCTCAGCGGCACGGACCGCGGAGGTGCCGACGTCGAGGCCGACGGTCGTTCGTGCTGCCACTCGTGTCCTCCCTGGGCATCGGGGTCCGGGCGTGGTGGCCACGGGTTGCCCCTCAGCAAGCAGATCGGCCGGTGGGCGGGCGGGCTTGAGAGCGAAGCGGGGGTTAGCCCAAGCCGTGGGTGTAGGCGTGGCCGAGCGGGTGTCCGGCGTAGATACCGATCAGGACGCCGACCAGCATGAACGGGCCGAACGGCACCCGGGTCTTGCGGCCGGCGCCGGAGAAGACGACCAGCCCGAGGCTGACCACCGCGCCGACCACGAAGGCAGCGAACGCGCCGACGACCAGCTGCGCCCAGCCGAGCCAGCCGAGGTAGAGCCCGAGGACGCCGGCCAGCTTCACGTCACCCAAGCCCATGCCGGACGGGTAGACGAACCAGAGCAAACCGTAGAACCCGAACAGGATTGCCATCGCGATGGCGGCGCGGCCGAGGTGGTCGAAGTGACCGGTCACGCCCGCGGCGATGGCGAGCAATCCGAGCCCGACGGGATAGGACGGCAACGTCAGTGCGTCGGGCAGTCGCTGCACGTCGAGGTCGATCAACGCCAGTCCGATGCCGACGGCAGCGAGATACAGGTACGCCGGCAGCACCGCGGTCGCCCCGAAGTGCACCGCGAACGCCGCGAACAGGCCGGCGGTCGCCAACTCGACGATCGGGTAGCGCACCGAGATCCGGGTGCCACAGCTGCGACAGCGGCCGCGCAGCAGCAGCCATGAGACGACGGGGACGTTGTCGCGCGGGGCGATCGCCACGTCGCAGTCCGGGCAGTGCGACGGCGGTGACACCACCGACTCGTCGCGCGGCACCCGCCAGATCACGACATTGAGGAACGAGCCGATTGCCAGGCCGGCGATGCCGCAGAACACCGCTACGACCGCCGTCACGTCACGCCACCTTAGGTTGCCGGGAACGGTGGAGGGGCGGACCCGATCGGGCCCGCCCCTCCAGTGGTGCTACTCGACTAGCTGCTGAGGGCCGTCGGGTAGTCGGTCGACGAGCACGAGGTGACGGATGACGGCTGCTGGCCGCCCTTGTCGCTCTCGTAGACCCAGTCGTGCGACGACGGGCCCGAGCTCGAGCCCTGCAGGCAGTAGGCACTGCCGTCGGCCGTGGCGAACGCCGCGACAGACGTGCCGTTCGAGATGTTGGCGGTCTCGGTGTTGGTGCCGTCGGACATCGTGACCGTCGTGCCACTCACGGTCACGGAGGTCGGGTAGGCACCGTTGTCGGTGTAGAAGCTCTCCATGTTGATCGCAACGGTGTGCAGGTCGCTCTCAACCGCGGCGTCGTGGCCCTTGCTGCGCTGGTTCAGGAAAACGGGGATCGCGATCGCGGCCAGGATGCCGATGATGATGATGACGACCAGGAGCTCGATGAGAGTGAAGCCACCCTCTCGCTCCTCCTGGAGCTTGCGGAGCCTTGCAAGCATTGCGGGTCCTTCCGGTAGCGGTGTGAGTCGCGCGTTCGATCCCCCTCGCGCGGCTCCTCCGGTTCGGAGGTGCCGGCTGAGGCAACCCGGCCGACTCACCGAGATGAGTCCCGTGGCTTTGCGGCCCCGCCTCGCGGCGGGTGTGCCCTGTGCTCTGCCGTGCGGCTCGTTGACACCACTGGTTTCGTCCGCCCCGCGAGTGGCGTGAATACGCCGCTCGGGTGAAAGCCCTAGCCGTTGATGTGGTTGTAGACGTCGAACATCGGCAGGTAGAGACAGATCACCATCGCGCCGACCAGGCCGCCGAGCACGGCAATCATGATCGGCTCGATCAGCGCGGTCAGCGACTCGGTGGTCGCCTCGACCTCCTGGTCGTAGTACTCGGCGATCTTCGCCAGCATGCTGTCGAGCGCACCGGTCTCTTCACCGACCGCCATCATCTGCACGACCATCGATGGGAACACGGCATGGCTCTTCAGCGGCTGGCTCAACGACTCGCCCTGCCGGACGCTCGACTGCACGTCACGGACGGCGGCGGTGATAGTCCAGTTGCCGGTCGTGTCGGCGACGACATCCAGCGCCTGCAGGATCGGGACGCCGCAGCGCAGCATGGTGCCCAGGTTGCGGGCAAACCGGGCGAGCGCGACCTTCTGGAACAGCGGCCCGAAGATCGGCACCTTCAGCTTCAGCGGGTCGACCCGCCGGCGTACGTCCTCGCGATCGCGAATCTTGCGCCAGCCGATGAAGCCGAGCACGGCGGAAATCGCGGTGATCGGCAGGATGAACTTCATCGCGTGCGAGATGTCGACCAGCAACAGCGTCGGCGCCGGCAGCTTCGTGCCCAGCGACGTAAAGATCTTGGCGAATGACGGGACGACGAACGTCAGCATTACAATCAGCGCAACCCCGGCGATGCCGGCGACCACGATCGGATAGGTCATCGCTGACTTGATCTTGCTGCGGAGCTTGACCTCGGCCTCGTAGTTCTCCGCGATCTGGAGCAGCACCTGGTCGAGGAACCCGCCGACCTCGCCCGCCTTGCACAGGTTGACCATCAGCGGCGGGAACACCTTGGGGTGCTTGGCCATGGCGGCCGACAACGCCGACCCCGCCTCGACGTCGTTGCGGACCAGGCCGATGACCCGCGCGAGCTCTTTGTTCTCGACCTGGTCGGCGAGGATCGACAGGGCGCGCATCAGCGACAACCCGGAGTTGATCATCGTGGCGAACTGCCGCGCGAAGAGCGCCAGCTCCTTGAGCTTGACCCGCTTGCCGAGGCCCGGGATCCGCAGCTCCCGGTTCATCCCGACGTTGGCCTGCTCGACCGACACCGGCGCGTAGCCCATCGACTTCAGCCGCTGGACCAGCGCGGCCTCGCTCTCGGCGGCCAGCTCGCCGGTGACGAGCTTGCCGCTGCGGTCGCGGACGGCGTACTTGAACTGGGCGGACGTCGGCATCGTCAGCTCCGGCCGCAGAGCCGGTTGAAGTCCTCGACGTGGTGGCACTTGTCGAGGCCGACCTCGTAGCTGATGCGGCCGCTGCGCACCAACTCGGCCAGATGCTGGTCGAGGGTGTGCATGCCGTGCTGCGCACCGGCCTGGAGCGCCGAGTAGAGCTGGTGGGTCTTGCCCTCACGGATCAGGTTGCGCACCGCCGGCGTCGCGACCAGCACCTCGGTCGCGACCACCCGGCTCGAGCCGTCCACCGACTTGCACAGCGTCTGGCAGACGACGCCTTGCAGGGCGCCGGCGAGCTGCACCCGGATCTGCTGCTGCTGGTGCGGCGGGAAGACGTCGACGATCCGGTCGACGGTCTGCGCGGCATCCTGGGTGTGCAGTGTTGCGAAGACGAGGTGGCCGGTCTCGGCGGCGGTCAGCGCGACCGAGATGGTCTCGAGGTCACGCATTTCGCCGACCAGGATGATGTCCGGGTCCTGGCGGAGCACGTGCTTGAGCGCCTCCTGGAACGAGCGGGTGTCCTCGCCGACCTCGCGCTGGTTGACCAGGCAGCCCTTGTGGGTGTGCAGGAACTCGATCGGGTCCTCGACGGTCATGATGTGGTCACGGCGCTGCCGGTTCGCCAGGTCGACCAACGCCGCCAGCGTCGTCGACTTGCCGGAGCCGGTCGGGCCGGTGACGAGGACGAACCCGCGCGGCAGCGTCGCGAAGTTGCCGACGGCGGGCGGGATACCGAGGTCCTCCAGCTGCCGGATCTCGTGCGGGATCAACCGGAACGCCGCGCCCAGCGCGTCGCGCTGGCGGTAGATGTTCACCCGGAACCGACCTCGGCCGGGCAGGGAGTACGCCAGGTCGAGCTCGAGCGCGGCTTCGAAGGTCTCGCGCTGCTTCTGGGTGAGAACGGCGTAGATCATCCGCTGCACGACCGCTGCCGTGAGGACCGGCTGGTCGTCGAGCGCGACGAGGGTGCCGTTGATCCGCAGCATCGGCGGCGCACCGGCCGTCAGGTGGAGGTCGGATGCGCCGCGTTCCTCGCAGGCGATCAGCAGGTCGGTGAGCCGGCCCGCGTCCGCGGTGCCATCCCCCTCGACCGGGCGGCGCGCCACCGCACTGGGCGGGGCGGTAGCCGCGCCGTCCGGTTCCGGGGCCGGCGCCACCAGCGGCGCTGGATCGAGCGTCTCGGCGGTCGTCGGCACCCAGTCCGCTGGCGACGGGGGCGCGATTTTCGTAGCGGACTGGCGCTTCACGTCTGCTGCATCGGACGCGCGCCTGGCCCGCTTAAGCGCTAGACGACGACGCGGAGAATTTCCTCCAGCGAGGTGGTGCCGGCCAGCACCTTCTCGAAGCCGTCCGACCGCAGCGACCGCATCCCCTGCTCCGCCGCCACCCGGGCGATGTCGATTGCCTGGGCGCGGTCGACGGTCATCCGCTCCAGCTCCTCGGTGACGGTCATGACCTCGTGCAGCGCGATCCGGCCGCGGTAGCCGGTCTTCGCGCAGGCCGGGCAACCGACGGCGCGGTAGAGCTTTGGTGGTTTGTTGCCTGCCCACGCCATGCCGGCGGCGGCCAGGGCTTCCGCGTCGGGCTGGTAGGACTGCTTGCACCGGTCGCAGAGCCGGCGCGCCAGCCGCTGCGCCAGCACGGCGTCGAGGGCGGAGCCGACCAGGAACGGCTCGATGCCCATCTCCACCAACCGGGTGAGCGCGGACGGCGCGTCGTTGGTGTGCAGCGTGGTCAGCACGAGGTGGCCGGTGAGGGACGCCTCCACCGCGATCTGCGCGGTCTCGTGGTCGCGCACCTCACCGATCAGGACGACATCGGGGTCCGCCCGCAGGATCGAGCGCAGCGCCGACGCAAACGTCAGCCCGGCCTTCGGGTTCGTCTGGATCTGGCTGATGCCGTCGATGCGGTACTCGACCGGGTCCTCGACCGTGATGACGTTGATCTCCGGCCGGCTGATCACGTTGAGCGTCGCGTAGAGCGTGGTCGACTTGCCGGAGCCGGTCGGGCCGGTGACGAGGATCATGCCGTAGGGCTTGGTGAAGCTGGCGGCGTACCGCTCGTAGTTGGCGTCGCTGAAGCCGAGGTCGGCGAACTTCAGCATCGCGGTCGAGTTGTCCAGCACGCGCATGACGACCTTCTCGCCCCAGACGGTGGGGAGCGTCGCGACGCGCAGGTCGACCTTCTTGCCGGCGACCGACACCGACAGCCGGCCGTCCTGCGGCACCCGGTGCTCGGCGATGTTGATGTCGGCCATGACCTTCAGCCGGCTGATGATGCCGGAGCGGATGTTGCGCGGCGCCCGCATGATGTCGTGCAGGACGCCGTCGATCCGGAACCGCACGCGCAGATCGGTTTCGGTGGGTTCGACGTGAATGTCCGACGCGCGGTCGTTGATCGCCTGGCTGATCAGCAAGTTGACGAACTTGACGATCGGGGCGTCCTCGACCACCTCCCGCAACGAGGAGATGTCCTCCTCGTCGACCTGGCGGTCGAGTGCCATCGTCAGGTCGTCGAGGTCGGAGTCCGCCCGGTAGAAGCGGTTGATGGCGAACGTGACGTCCGACTTCGCCGCCATGACGGGCCGTACGTCGAGGCCGGACAGTGACCGAATGTCGTCGATCGCGATCACGTTCGCGGGGTCCGACATCGCGACGACCAGGCGGTCGCCGTCGTACGCGATTGGCAGCAAGTTGTAACGGCGGCAGACCGTCGCCGGGACGGTTTCCAGCACCGACGGCTCGACGGTGATGTCGGCGAGGTCGACGAACGGCAGGCCGACCTGCTCGGCGATCGCCGCGACCAGCTGGGTCTCGCTCAGCACGCCCCGGTCGACGAGCACCCGGCCGAGCGAGCGGCCCTCGCGTTGCTGCTCGTCGTAAGCATCAAACAGCTGGCGCTCGTCGACCAGGCCGCCCTCGAGCAGAATGTCGCCCAGCTGCCGCACCTAATACCTGTCGGCCACTTTCCCGGTGATCATGAGCGTTTTCGGGCCACCACCCGGCGTGTCGTGCGAAACCGCTCATGATCATCGCAGGGGGGCGCGCGAGGGGGGCGCGGGGCGGCGCGAGGGGAAGCGGGGGTTAGGGGGCGTCGGCGAGCATTTCTGGGGTGAGCGAGGCCTCGGTGTTCGGCACGCCCAGCTCGTCGGCGCGGGCGTCGGCCATCGCCAGCAGCCGCCTGATCCGGCCGGCGATCGCGTCCTTCGTCAACGGCGGATCGGCCAGGCTGCCGAGCTCCTCCAGCGACGCGTTGGCATGCGACAGCCGCAGCCGGCCGGCGGCCAGCAGGTGGTCGGGCGCCTCGTCGCCGAGGATCTCCATCGCCCGCGAGACCCGGGCGCCCGCCGCGACCGCGGCCCGGGCCGAGCGCCGCAGGTTGGCGTCGTCGAAGTTGGCGAGGCGGTTCGCGGTGGCGCGCACCTCGCGACGCATCCGACGCTCCTCCCACGCCAGGACCCCGTCGTGCGCTCCGAGCTTGGTCAACATCACGCCGATCGCGTCGCCGTCGCGGATCACGACGCGGTCGACACCGCGCACCTCCCGCGCCTTCGCCGAGACACCGAGCCGGCGGGCGGCGCCGACCAATGCCAGCGCCGACTCCGGACCCGGGCAGGTCACCTCGAGCGACGACGACCGGCCGGGCTCGGTCAGTGAGCCGTGCGCCAGGAAGGCACCCCGCCACGCCGCGGCGGCGTCGCACAGCGCGCCGGCGACGACCTGCGGCGGCAGTCCGCGGACCGGGTGGCCGTTGCCGTCGACCAGGCCGGTCTGCCGCGCCAGCGCATGGCCGTCACGGCTGACCCGCACCAAGTAGCGCGAACCCTTGCGCAGCCCAGCCGCCGACACGACGGCGAGCTCGCTCGAGTGGCCATAGATCTCCGCCAGGTCCTTGCGCAGCCGGCGCGCGGTCGCGCCGGCGTCCAGGTCGGCCTCGATCAGCAGCTGACCCTTGCCGACGATGTGCAGCCCGCCGGCGAACCGGAGGATCGTCGCCAGCTCGGCCTTCCGGCAGCACGGCTTCGTCACGACCAGCCGAGCCAGCTCGTCCTTGATCGCAGCGGTCATTGCCATGCGAGAGCTTCCCTCTCAGTCACGAGCCGGCCGGCGACGTGAGGATTGTCGAGTACGCCGCGGCCAGCCGCGCCGGATCATGCAGTGGCGCCGGCCCGTCACTGGCAACGTGCGTAATCACCAGCTCGGCACCGAGGGCGCCCGCGACGTCATGCAAAGAGGATGCCTCACCCGCCGGCACCGCGCTCTGGTCGGCCAGCACCACATCGATCGCGAAGTCCGGCGCATGGCTTGCCAGCACCTCCAGATGCGTCGCCGGGGAGAACCCGTCGGTCTCGCCGCGTTGCGGCGCCAGGTTGAGCACCACCAGCCGCCGCGCGGTCGTGGTCGACAGCGCCTTCGCCATGTCGGCGAGCAACAGGTGCGGGATCACGCTGGTGAACCACGAGCCCGGGCCGAGGATCACCCAGTCGGCGGCGAGCACGGCGTCGACCGCCTGCGGGCAGGCGACGGCACCCGGCGGCTCGACCCGGACGCCGACGACATCGGCCGGCGTGGTCGCGACCGCGACCTGACCGCGCACCTCGGCCAGGCCGGAGTGGTCGGGTGCGTTCGGGTCGATGACATCCGCGACGATCTCGAGCGGCTCGGTCGACACCGGCAGCACGGTGCCGCGGACGCCCAGCAGGTTGGCAACGGCGGCGAGCGCTTCGACCGGATCGCCGAGTACGTCGATCAAGCCGCAGAGCATCAGGTTGCCGACCGGATGGCCGGCGAGTGACCCGGAGCCGCCGAACCGGTGCTGCACCACCTGCGCCCACAGCGGATCGGCGGCCAGCGCGGCCAATGCCATCCGCAGGTCACCCGGCGGCAGCACCCCGAGCTCCTCGCGGAGCACGCCGCTGGAGCCGCCGTCGTCGGCTACGGTCACGACCGCGGTCAACCGATCGGTGACGGTGCGAAGCGCGGCCAGCGACGCGGCCAGTCCATGGCCGCCGCCGAACGCCACCACGCGCGGGCCGGTCGTCCCGTCCGCCGGCCGCGACTCGTCGCGGCCCGTCATGCCCGGTCCAGGTCGCGATGGCTCAGCTGGACGTCCAGGCCGTCCGCGCGCAGCCGCTCGGCCAGCTCGACGCTGATCGCGACGCTGCGGTGGCGGCCGCCCGTGCACCCGACCGCGATGGTCGCGTAGTGCTTGCCTTCGGCGACGTACCCCTCGCGGTAGCGGCGGAGCAGCGCCAGGCACGCGTCGACGAAGTCCGCCGCTCCCGGCTGGGCGAACACGTAGTCGCGGACCTCGGCGTCGAGGCCGGACAGCGGCTGCAGCTCGGGCACCCAGTGTGGGTTCGGCAGCAGCCGGCAGTCGAGCACGACGTCGGCGTCGACCGGGAGGCCGTGCTTGTACCCGAACGACACCAGCGTCAGCTGCAGGTCGGTGCCGGCGCTCGGCTCGAACGCCGCACTGACCTTCGCCCGCAGCTCGTGCACGTTGAGGTTGGTGGTGTCGATCACCAAGTCGGCTTCGCCGCGCAGCGCGGACAGCTCCTCGCGCTCGCGCGCGATGCCGTCGACCAGCCGCCCGTCGCCCTGCAGCGGGTGGGGTCGGCGGACGCCGTCGAAGCGGCGCACCAGCGCGTCGTCCGACGCCTCCAGGAAGACGATCGTCGGCTGGATGCCGGTCGCGCTGAGGCCGTCGAGGATCGCTCGCAGGTCAGAGGTGAAGCCGCGGCTTCGGATGTCGACCACGACGGCCACCCGGTCGACCGCGCCCTGCGACCGGCCGGCCAGGTCCACGACCGACGGGATCAGCGACGGCGGCAGGTTGTCGACGACGTACCAGCCGAGGTCCTCGAGACTCTTCGCGGCAGTGCTCCGGCCCGCGCCGGACAACCCGGTCACGACGACGATGTCGAGCGGGGCAACCGCGAGCTGCTGGCTGGTCATGAGGTCGACCCAGAGCCTGCCATCCGCGGGTCGGCCGCGTCTGGTTCCGGCAGGATTTCCCCGGTGCGCGGATCGACCCCTCCTCCGGTGGTGGGTTGCGCCGCGAGTGCCGTCGCGACCGCTTCGGCGGTACGCCGGCCGATGCCCGGCACCTCGGAGATCTCGTCGATGCTCGCCTGCCGCAGCCGCTTGACCGATCCGAAGCGGCGGAGCAACGCCTTGCGGCGGGTCTCCCCCAGACCGGGGACGCCGTCGAGTGCGCTGGCGCGCATCGCCGCCGACCGCCGTTGCCGGTGGTAGGTGATCGCGAACCGATGCGCCTCGTCGCGCACCCGTTGCAGTAAATAGAGCGCCTCGCTGGTGCGCGGCAGGATGACGGGCGCCGGCACGTCCGGCAGCCACACCTCCTCGAGCCGCTTCGCCAGGCCGCACAGCGCGATGTCGGTGACCCCGAGCTCTCGCATCGCCGCGGCCGCGGCGGCGACCTGCGGCGCTCCGCCGTCGACGACCACCAGCTGCGGCGGATACGCGAACTTCCGCGGCTTTGCGCCGGTCGGCTCGGCGACGTCGAGCTCGCCGACCTCGATCCGCTCCTCCAGGTAGTTGCGGAACCGCCGCGTGATCACCTCGTGGATGCTCGACACGTCATCTTGGCCGGAGACGTTGCGGATCGCGAACCTGCGGTACTCGCTCTTGCGCGCCAGCCCGTCCTCGAAGACCACCATCGAGGCGACCACGTCACTGCCCTGCAGGTTCGAGACGTCGTAGCACTCGATCCGCAACGGCGCCTGGTCGAGGCCGAGCGAGTCCTGCAGCTCCTGCAGCGCCCGTGACCGAGCGGTCAGGTCGCTGGACCGCTTCAGCTTGTGGCGGGTGAACGCCTCCTTGGCGTTGCG
>DASZPL010000007.1:0-26820 GCA_035550315.1 Mycobacteriales bacterium
GGCGTCGCGGTGATCGAGGACTACGACTTGACAAGCTTCGGATTCGCCGATGCCGACGAGGCGGGCGACCGCGCCGGCGCCGCCATTCTCGAGTTCAGCAGGCCGGGCACATGCAGGAAGCCGACCGCGTGGTCGTCTCCCAGCAATTCGCCGACGGCGCGGTGCAGCTGATCACGCCGACGCTGTTCGCGGCGACCGGGCGCCGCGCCTAACCGCGCGGCTCGGCGAGATCGACCACGGCCTCGGTGCCGCCGTCCGGTCTGGCCTGCAGCGTCAGCCGGCCGCCCATCTCGCCCTCGATCAGCGCCCGGGCGATCTGCAGGCCGAGCCGGTCCGAGCGTTCGACGTCGAAGCCGGGCGGTACGCCGCGGCCATGGTCGACCACCCGGACCCGCAGCCCGGCGTCCGCGGGGCGGTCGACGATCACCTCGACCGCCCCGTCGCCGCCGCCGTAGCCGTGCTCGACCGCGTTCTGGACCAGCTCGGTCAGCACCATCGCGAGCGGCGTCGCCGCCTCGCCGGAAAGCACGCCGAAGCTGCCGGACCGTCGGACGGCCAGTGCCGATCCGCCGACGTCGGCGAGCAGCGCGAGCACGCGGTCGGCGACGTCGTCGAACGGCACGCTCTGCTCGAGCGTGCCGGACAGCGTTTCGTGCACGACCGCGATCGAGGCGACCCGCCGGACGGACGCGTCCAGCGCGGCGCGCGCCTGCGGCACCGACGTACGACGAGCCTGCAGCCGCAACAGCGCGGCGACCGTCTGCAGGTTGTTCTTCACCCGGTGGTGGATCTCGCGGATCGTCGCGTCCTTCGTCAGCAGCGCGCGTTCGCGGCGGCGCAGCTCCGTGACGTCGTGGACCAAGACCAGCGCGCCGATGTGTTGGCCGCCGGGCCGCAGCGGTAACGACCGCAGCTCGACCACGGCGTCGGCCGCTTCGACATCGGCATCGCGCGGTGACCGGCCTTCGGCGACGCGGAGCAGCGGTTCGTCGGCGTGGGCCGCGCCGCGGGAGATGCCGCGGGTCACGTCGGCCAGCGAGCTGCCGACGAGGTCGCCGAGGTAGCCGAGCCGGCGGTAGGCCGACAGCGCGTTCGGGCTGGCGTACTCCACGATGCCGTCGGCGTCCAACCGGATCAGACCGTCGCCGACGCGCGGGCCGCTGTGCCCGTCGGCGCCCGGCTCGCCCGGGTACGGCCAGCTGCCGTCGGCCAGCATCTGCGCGAGGTCGTTGGCGCTGCGCAGGTAGGTGATCTCGAGCCGGCTCGGTGTCCGCGCGGCCGCCAGGTTGGTGTCCCGCGCTACCACGGCGATGATTCGCGAGCCGGACCGGACCGGCACCGACTCCTGCCGGATCGGCGCGTCCTCCGACCACACCGGGTCACCCTCGCGGCAGATCCGTCCTTCGGCCGTGGAGACCGCCAGCTGCGGTCGGCGCGCCGCCGTGATGGTCGTCCCGACCAGGTCGTCCTGATAGACGGTCGGCCCGGTGGTGGGCCGCATCTGCGCCGCGACCGCGAACCGGTCGTCGCCGACCGGGATGGTGAGCAGCAGGTCCGCGAACGACAGGTCGGCCAGTAGCTGCCAGTCGCCGACCAGCCGGTGCAGCGTGTCGGCATCGGCACCGCTGATCCCGGCCTGCGCCAGCAGCTCGTCCATGGTCGGCACGGCCACGAGCGTAGGCGCGACGTCACGCGCTTCGGGTGCGCCAGCCGTCGGTCGGAGGTTGCGTCAGGAACGGCAGCGTGAGATCGGCGAGCTCGTCGGGTGCGGCGTAGTCGACGGTGTGCGACACGCCCGACACCACCGCCAGCCGAGCCCGCGGCGCGGTGGCGGCGAGCCGGGCCGCCCACTCCGCGGGCACGATCCGGTCGTGCTCGCCGCGCACGATCAGCACCGGCGCGCTGACCTGGCGCAGCCGCTCCTCGGTCGGGTCGGGCAGCGCCGCGAAGAACGCACGCATCGGCGTCAGCGGTCCGGACTGCAGGTAGCTGACGAGCAGCTTCGGCCCGAGGCTGGGCCGCTCCCGCGCGGTCGTCACCGCCCACCGAGCGAGCTGCGGCAGCAACCGGCGGGCGGCGGCGTCGAAGGTCGGTCCGACCAGTACGACGCGGTCCACGACGTCGGGACGGTCGGCTGCGAGCGCCGACACCACTTGGCAGCCGAACGAGCTGCCGACGTACATCGCGGGGACGCGAACGACGGCGTCGTGCCACTGGGCGAGCCGCCCGGCCCACTCCGGGATCGTGGCCGGACGCCGCGGTGCCCGCGACCGGCCGAAGTTCGGCAGGTCGACGATCCAGACCTTCGCTGCGGCGGCCAGCCGCGCGCCGTGCGCGAGCAGGTATGAACCCGACCCGAGACCGGGCACCAGCACCACGGTCGGCGCGTCGGGCGGCAGCTCGCCGAGCGATTCACGGACGTGCCATCGGACGCCGTCGACGTCGTGGCGGCGATAGCCGAACGCCCGCCGTGGCAGCCGGCGGCCGGGCAGGTCGCGGCCCGGCCAGTGCTGCCCGATCGACGCCCAGCCGGTCACCGCCGTGCGCTCCACTCGACCAGGTCGGAGGCGCCGGCCGCCTCAGCCGCGCACGCCAGCGGCATCGGCCGACGCGGCAACAGTGCCGCGTGCCGGTCCGCGTGAAGTGCCGCGGCGTAACGGTCGAGCGACGCGGGGTCGCGGGGCCAGCGGTCCGGGTCGACCCCGGCCAGCCAGCCGCGCTCCTCCGCCCGCCCGACCAGCGCCTGCCACTCCGCCACACTCGCCAAGCCAGCCGAGTCGGTGCCGTGGGCGAACAGCGTCGCCACGATCTCCCGCCAGCGACCGGCCTCGACGTACTTGGTCGCCGCAGCGAGCGAGTCCTGCACCGGGAACGTCGTCCACAACGGGACCGTCCGGGTGGCCAGCGCCCAGAACGGCTCGACGCTGATGAACGTCTCGATCAGCAGCCGGTCGGCCGTGTGACCCGCCGCGGCGTGCCACGCGCGGTAGGCCTCGGCGACGAACGGGCCGGCGTCGTCCGGATGGCCGAATTGCAGCCGCACCACCCGATAGCCGGCCAGCTCGGCGAACCGCAGCACGTCATCGACCAACGCCGGCTCCAGCCCCCACTCGGCCTCGGGAGCCTCGCCGTCGGGCGGCGGATAGGACCAGCGCTCGAGGTAGTCGGCCGGCTGCAGCCCGCCGACCGCGCCGGTCTGGAACAGCTGCCGGTCGCCGAGCCGGATCACCGGCCAGGACAGACTGCAGTCGACCATGATGATCGTCCCACCCGGCGCCAGCACGTCACGGAGGAACTGCCGGTACGCCGGCGGCAGCGCCCGCAGCTTGAACCGCAAGTACGCCATCCAGCCGAGCATCGCCCGGTCCTGGTTCGGGTCGTGCATCTGGTGCAGCTGCAGTGCCGGCTCGCGGTCGAGCAAGGCACGGATCTCGCCGGTCGCGAGCCGCAGGTCGGCCGCCGGGTCGATCGGGTCCGCGCGCCGGCGCACCGGCACCAGGAAGGTCTGCGGCAGCCACGGCACGCCGAGGGCGGCGGCCAGATGCATTATCGCGCCGTTCGAGGAGCCGACGACGACGGCTTGGGCGGGGCGACGCGGGTAGCGGTCAGTCATCCACTCGGCGAACGCTTCCGCCGAGACCCGGCGAAGCTGCGCGGGTCGGATCGCTTCGAGCTGCCCGGCGACGCCGAGCGCGGTCGAGACCCAGGGTTGCGGCAGCCGGTTGCCGGCGCGCGCGAGTCCGCCCGACAGCGCGCTCCGGCCGAGGTGGCGGAACGGCCGGTCGTGCAGCACCGCCGCGAGTGCCCGGACGAACCCGCTGGCGGAGTCGAAGTCCGCGAGCACCGCGCCCGATCCCATGATCGTGCGATGCCCGGTACGACGCCCGGCGTACCTCTTGCTAGGCGACCAAGCCGACGCGGCGCAGCTCGACGGTGAGGTCGTGCGGGTTGCTGGCGGCCTGCATCGCGGCCTCCAGGGTGACCACGCCGTCGCGCACGAACGTGACCAGATGCTGGTCGAAGGTCTGCATGCCGTAGTAGGTGCCTTCGGCGATCAGGCTTTGCATGGTGGACGTCTTCGCGGCGTCGGCGACGGCATCGGCGATCCGCCCGGTGTTGATGCAAACCTCCATGACGACGCACCGGCCTTCGCCGTCGGCGCGGGGCACCAGCCGCTGGCAGATGATGCCGCGCAGCGAGCCGGCCAACGACAGCCGGATCTGCTTCTGCTCGTGCGGCGGGAAGAAGTCGACGATCCGCGCCACCGTCTCCTGCGCGTCGGTCGTGTGCAGCGTGGACATCACGAAGTGACCGGTCTCGGCGGCCGCGAGCGCCGCCCGGACCGTCTCCTGATCGCGCATCTCGCCGACCAGGATCACGTCGGGGTCCTGCCGCATCGCGGCCCGCATCGCGACCGCGAAGCTCTCGGTGTCGACCCGCACCTCTCGCTGGTTGATCATCGCCCGCTTGTCGAAGTGCAGCACCTCGATCGGATCTTCGATCGTCATGCAGTGCACGTCGCGGTGCTCGTTGATGTGGTCGATCATCCCGGCGAGTGTGGTGGTCTTTCCGGACCCGGTCGGGCCGGTGACGAGCACCAGGCCGCGAGGTTCGAGCGCCAGGCTCTCGAGCACCGGCGGCAGGCCCAAGTCCTTCAGCGGGATCGCGCCGACCGACACCAGCCGGAAGACCAGGCCGACCGCGCCACGGCCGCGGAACGCATTGACCCGGAACCGGCCGACACCAGGCAGCGCATAGGCGAAGTCCGCCTCGCTCCGCCGGGCGAACTCGTCGACCAGGTCGGGCCGCAGCACCTCGGCCAGAATCCGATCGGTGTCAGCCGCGGTGAGCTCGGCGACGTCGAGCCGCTCCAACCGGCCATCGACCCGGATGCGCGGCGGCGACCCGACCTTGCAATGCAAGTCGGAACCGTGCCGCTCGACCAGCGCACGCAGATACGGCTCTACCGCAGGCTTCGACCCCACGCTGGCAATGTCGGCGGCCGGTGGCCCGACCTTGAGCCGGTAGCTACTCGATGACCGCCAGCAGGTCACCCTCCTGGACGGTGTCGCCCTCGCGCACGGCCAGCTCGACGAGCTGGCCGGAGCCTTCCGCCAGCACCGGGATCTCCATCTTCATCGACTCGAGGATCACGATGGTGTCGCCGTCGGCGACGCGATCACCTTTCGCCGCAACGACTTTCCAGACGTTGCCGACCATCTCGGCGCGGATCTCGACCACTGCTACCTCTTCCGTTGCTCGACGACCGGCACTCGGATCATGTCATCCGTCAGAGGGCGGCGAAGCGTCAATCCGGCGCTGCAGCCGCTCCGCGGTCGTCTTCCAGTACGCCGCCTCCGCCTGCGCCTTGCGCAGCTCGTCCATCAACTCGGCGACGACCGTCTCACTCACCCGGTCGGGCTGGCCTGGGCGGACCCGGTCAGCCCGCCGTCGCGACGTGATGTAGCCGGCGGCGATCACGCCGACGATCAGGACGACGACGACGACCGTCGCGACCACTCGCCCGGCCATCAGCAGCCGCGGATCATCGACCCTGCCACTGCGGCGGCCGCTTCTCGAAGAACGCAGCGAGCCCTTCCGCGACATCCTTCGTCGTGGTCAGCAGCGACAGCTGCGCCTGCATCGCTTCGAGCGCAACCGGCAGCGGGCGGGTCTCCATTGCCGCGGTCCATGCCGCCTTGCCGAGCCGCACCGCCACTGGTGCCGCGGCGGCGAGCCGGGCGACGTACGCCTCAACGTCCGCGTCGAAGCTGTCGTCGGGGAAGACCCGGGAGACCAGGCCGAGCTGCCATGCCGTGTGGGCGTCGAAGCGTTCGCCGGTCAGCATCCAGTCCAGCGCGTGCTTCGGCGAGACGTGCCGGGCCAGCAGCGCGCTGACCATGAACGGCCAGAGGCCGCGCTCGACCTCCGGCATGCCGAACGCCGCGCTCTCGCGGGCGAGCACCACGTCGCAGCCGGCGGCGAGCCCGATCCCACCGGCCAGGCACAACCCCTGCACGCGGGCGACGACCGGCAGCGGGCACTCGCGCATCGCCACGACCAACTGGGCGAGCAGGCCGCGTCCCTCGTGTTGTTCGAGGCCGGTGGCGTCGGCACCCATCACCGCCAGGTCGGCGCCGGCAGAGAAGACCCGCTCGCCGGCCGAGGAGATCAGCACCACCCGGGTCGCGTCGTCCGTGGCGGCGTCGCGGACGGCCTCGAGCAGTCCGGTCAGGACGTCGACCGACAGCGCGTTGCGCTTCGCCTCGCGGTCGATGCGCAACCGCAGCACCCCGCCGTCGCGGCGGACATCAACATCGGTCATGCGCGCATTGTCTCGATCAGGCGGGTGTCGTAGCGACCACTGACGAAGTCCGGCTGGTCGAGCAGCTCCCGGAAGAACGGCAGGTTCGTCTTCGGGCCGTCGATCCGGAAACCCGCCACCGCCTCCCGCGCCCGGGCGAGCGCGGCCGGCCGGTCCTCCGCCCACACGCACAGCTTCGCGAGCAGCGGGTCGTAGTACGGCGTCACCGTCGTACCGTCCGCGTAGCCGGCGTCGACCCGGATGCCCTCCCCGGCGGGCTCCTCCCAGGCCGAGATCTCCCCCGGCGACGGCAGGAAGCGGACCGGGTCTTCGGCGTACACCCGGAACTCGATCGCGTGCCCGCGCGCCGTCCAGCCGTCGAGGTCGGGTGACGGCTCGCCGGCAGCGATCCGGAACTGTTCGGCCACCAGGTCCAGGCCGGTGACCATTTCGGTGATCGGATGCTCGACCTGCAGCCGGGTGTTCATCTCCAGGAACACCCACTCCTGCGACGCCGGGTCGACCAGACACTCGACGGTGCCGGCATTGCGGTAACCGACCGCTTCGGCGGCTCGGACGGCGCCGGCCAGCATCCGCTGCCGAAGGTCGTCATCCACGCCCGGCGACGGGGTCTCCTCGACCACCTTCTGATGGCGCCGCTGCGTCGAGCAGTCGCGCTCCCCCAGCGCCAGCACGCGACCGTCGGCCAGGCCGAGCACCTGGACCTCGACGTGGCGCGCCCCCTCGAGGTAGCGCTCCAGCAGGATCGCCGGCGACCCGAAGAACCGCTCGGCGCGGCTGCGCGCGGTCTCGAACGCCGCACGCAGGTCCTCGTCGTCACGGGCAACCGCCATCCCGATGCCGCCGCCACCGGCCGCCGCCTTGACCATCAGCGGGTAGCCGATGCCGGCCGCCGCGGCCAGCGCGACGTCGACGTCGGCGACGGGATCGCGGGTGCCGGCCGCAACCGGCACGCCCGCGTCCGCCATCAGATTGCGGGCGGTCACCTTGTCGCCCATCGCCCGGATCGCCTGCGGCGACGGGCCGATCCAGACCAGGCCGGCGGCCTCGACCGCTTCCGCGAACGCCGCGCTCTCGGCCAGGAACCCGTAGCCGGGATGCAGCGCCTCGGCGCCGCTACGCTCCGCCGCTTCCAGCAGTTTCGCGATGTCGAGGTAGGACTCGGCCGGCGCGGCACCGCCGAGCAGGATCGCTTCGTCGGCCTCCCGGACGAACGGCAGCGGCTCGTCGACGTCCGAATGCACCGCAATCGTCCGGATGCCGAGATCGCGGGCCGTGCGCATCACCCGGCGCGCGATCTCACCGCGGTTGGCGACCAGCACGGACGAGAACACCGTGCGGACCCTACGGCACACCGGCCATCCGGCGGCTTGGGTGGGCACACTAGGGGCGTGGGCCTGACCGTGATGGTGCTGCTGCTGGCTGCGGCCATCGGGTGGCTGGCGGGCGGCAGCTGGGTGGCGCTGGTCGCGCTGCCGCTGCGGGACCGCTGGCTGGTGGCGGTCGCCGTCGCAGCGCAGCTCGCCGGGGCCGCGATCTCGTCAGCGACCGGGCGGGGGTACGTCGCTGGATTGGCGCTGTCGGCGTTCGTCGCACTCGCCTTCTGCCTGCGCAACTTGCGGATCGCCGGGGTGCCGCTCGTCGCTGCCGGCCTGATCTGCAACGCCGTCGTCGTCGGCCTGAACGGGTCGATGCCGGTCTCCATCGACGCCGCCGCCCGCGCGAACGTGCCGATCCTCTCGATCGCGACCGGGTCCGATCCGCGTCACTCGGTCGCCGGCACCGGGAGCACCTTGCGGATTCTCGGCGACGTGATCCCGGTGCCGCTGCCGATCCGCCCGGAGGTGGTCAGCCCGGGCGACACGCTGGTCGCGGCGGGGCTGGCCGAGTGGCTGGTCCTCGGCATGCGACGGCGGGCGCAGCCGCGCGGCCGGCGCCGGAGCAACGACGACCCGGCCACGGCGACGGCGGCGGTGACCGTAGCCTGAAGGCAGGTCAGACCAGAGCGAGGAGCAGTCGATGGCGAAGAAGTCACGCAAGCGCAAGGCCCGGGCGAAGCGCAAGGCCAACCACGGCAAGCGGCCGAACGCCTAGAGCACTTCTCGCAGCCACTCGACCGTCGCTGCGACGCCCGTCGCGAGATCGGTGGCCGGCCGCCACCCGAGCTGTTCGGCCGCGGCGGTCGGATCGAGCGCAATCGCCTGCAGCTCACCCATTCGCGGCGGCGCCAGCTCCGGTGCGTCCGCGGCCCCCACGGCTTCGGCCACCAACGTGTGCAGTCGACGTACCGGCGTCGCGATGCCGGTGCCGATATTGAAACGTTTGCCGATGCCGGCGGACATCGCCCGAACAAACGCGTCGACCACATCGGCGACGTACACGTAGTCGCGAGTCGACGTCCCATCACCGAAGATCCGGGTCGGCCGACCTTCCAGCAGCGCCGTGCCGAAGATCGCTACCACGCCGGCTTCGCCGTGCGGGTCCTGGCGCGGACCGTAGACGTTGCCGAGTGCGAGCGACGTCGAGGGAAGGTTGTGCATATGGCCGTAGGCCGCGAGATACAGCTCGCCGGCCGCTTTGCTTGCGGCGTACGGCGAATGCGGGTCCACCGCGGTCGTCTCCGCCGCTGGCAGTGACTCCGGCGAGCCGTAGATCGAGCCCCCGGACGACGTGAAGATGAACTTGCCGACGCCGGCCTGCTGGCTGGCCTCCAGCAGGTTCAACGTGCCAAGCAAGTTGAGGCGGGCGTCGAGCAGCGGGTCCGCGACCGAGACCCGCACGTCTACCTGCGCGGCGAGGTGAAACAACACGTCTGGCGCGGCGTCGGCGATCAGGCGGCGAACGGCCATGGTCGTGATGTCCGCCTGCTCGAATCGATAGCGGTCCGACGTGGCCGCGTCGGCAAGGTTCTCCAGCCGGCCTCGTGAGAGATCGTCGACCGCGACCACCTCGTGACCGTCGTGGAGCAGCCGGTCGACCAGATGACTGCCGATGAAGCCGGCTGCTCCGGTCACCAAGGTGCGCACGCGCTGACCCTAGGTCACTGCGATGTGCGCTGGATGATTAGTCGACGGTGCTATTCGGCGCGGTATTCGACGCGCGTGACCTCGACCTCGACCTCGGCGAGCTTCATCCGGATCCGCTCGCGCAGCGCCGCCGGCGCGCAGTCACCGCCGCAACACCGGGCGACCAGTTCCATGACCTCGCGCTCGATGCCGTACTCACGCAGGCACGGGCCGCATTCCTCGAGGTGGGTCCGCACCTTGCCGCGCTCGGTGTCGTCCAGGTTCTCCTCGTCCAGGTACAGGTAGACCTGGCGGATCACTTCGATGCAGTCGACGTCGTGCGGGTTGCCACAGCTCATGTTCCTGAGCCCTCCCCAGCACCGGGGCGGATGTAGCCCCGGTCGACGGCGTACTGTTCGAGCGCCTCTCGCAGGCCGCGACGGCCACGGTGCAACCGCGACATCACGGTGCCGATCGGTGTCCCCATGATGTCGGCAATTTCCTTGTAGGAAAAGCCCTCGACGTCGGCGAGGTAGACCGCCATCCGGAAGTCCTCGGGCAGCGACTGCAGCGCTTCCTTCACGTCGGAGTCCGGCAGATGCTCGAGCGCCTCCGCCTCCGCGGACTTCAACCCCGACGACGTGTGCGACTCCGCGCTGGCGAGCTGCCAGTCCTCGACGGTCGCATCACCGGACTCCTGCGGCTGCCGTTGCCGGCGGCGATAGGAGTTGATGAACGTGTTGGTCAGGATGCGGTAGAGCCAGGCCTTGAGGTTGGTGCCTTCGGTGAACTGGTGGAAGGCCGCGAATGCCTTGACGTAGGTCTCCTGGACGAGGTCCTCGGCATCGCTGGGGTTGCGGGTCATCCGCAAGGCGGCCGAGTACAGCTGGTCGAGGTACGGCAGCGCGTCGCGCTCGAACCGCTCGCTCCGCTGCTCGATGGTCTCCTCGGTCACCGTTCCGTCCCTCTCCGGCGCGCCGCTGCGGGCGGCAGCGAAGGGTACGCCGGTCGGCGCTGACGATAGCGAGCGCCGCGCCGGAGGCCGGCGACGGTGAGCCCGGCCGGGGCGGTTTCGAACGACGGCTGTCGGCACGTGGGTATCAACACGACGGCTCAGCGTCCGATTCCCGCGAGCCAGTCCGCAACTGCGGCGGCGACCTGATCGGGCGCCTGCCGCAGCGAATGATCGCCCGGCACCGACGTGAGCTGCGGCCCGGGCGGGAACTCGGCTGCCGCGCCGAACGGGTCGCGTTCGCCTTGCACGATGAGCATCGGGGCCGGCAGCTGCGCCAGCTCCTCCATCCGGGTCTTCTCCGGCTTGCCGGGCGGATGCAACGGAAACGCGAGCGCGACGATCAGGTCCGCTGCCAGCTCGGCCGCGGTCCGCACCGCCACGCGCGCGCCGCTGCTGCGCCCCGCGACCAGCAACCGGCCGGAGTGGCCCGCGCGCAGTGCGGTCACGACTGCCGACCAGGCCGCGTCCAGTCGCGGTGCCGCCTCGGGCGCGCGCCGGCCCTTGACCCGGTAGGGCTGCTCCACCCGGGCGACGGTCCAACCCAGGTCAACGAGCCGCTCGGTGACGGCGACCAAATCGGGCGCGTCGATGCCGCCACCGGCGCCATGGCCGAGGACCGCGAGATCAGCTCGGCCGGGCCCGGTGATGACCGCGCGCGCCGGACCGCTCGGTGTCTCGATCTCGCGGTTGCGGGCGGCTCGGCTCAGTGCCGCCCCTCGAATCGCTGCTGGCACTGCACGCAGCGCGCGGCCTCCGGCCGGGCCTCGAGCCGCTCGTCCGGCAACGGCTGCCCGCAGTCGATGCACTTGCCGTAGGTGCCGTCGTCGATGCGAGCCAACGCTTCCTCGATCCGCTCGCGCTGCGCCGCGATCACCTCGATCGACGCCTCCTCGCGGTCGGCGTCGACGGTGTTCGTGGCGAAGTCGGCCGGATGCTGGTCGACGCTCGACAACTCACCGGTCTCGGCGCCGCCGCTGCGCTGCAGCACCTTGGCCGACTCGTCGAGCTCGCCGAGCATCGTCTCGAGTCGGGTCCGTGCCACCTGCGCATTCACGTCGCGTCGTCCTCCATCCGAACGGCCGTCGTCCCGTCGGGACGCCCTGCACCCATTCTCGGGCACGGCCATGTCACCTGTTATCGCGGCTGTACCCGACATCGAACGCTTTAGTGGTCGCTGCCCGGATGGGACGATGACATCGTGACGTCAGCGATCTGGGAGGCGCCGTACGCCTCCTCGCCCGTGATCGCCGACGTGCGCGTCCCGGCGTCGAAGTCGATGACCAACCGTGCGCTCGCCCTGGGCTCGATCGCGACCGCGCCGAGCACGTTGCGGCGGCCGTTGCGCAGCCGGGACACCGAGCTGATGGCAGCGGCGCTCCGGGCCATCGGCGCGGCCGTCGACACGACCGCCGACGACGCCTGGATCGTGACCCCCGCCACGCTCGGCGCGACGGCGGCCGCCGTCGACGTCGGCAACGCCGGCACGGTGCTGCGGTTCGCGCCGCCGATTGCCGCATTGACCGCCGGCACGGTCGCGTTCGACGGCGACGAAGCCGCGCGGCGTCGCCCGGTCGGTGAACTGTTGACCGCACTGCGCACGCTCGGCGCGGAGATCGACGACGCCGGCGAGGGGCGGCTGCCGTTCACGGTCACCGGGCGCGGAACCCTCCCGGGCGGCGAGGTGGCGATCGACGCGTCGTCGTCGAGCCAACTGGTCAGCGGCCTGCTGGTCGCGGGGGCGCGCTATGACCAGGGCGTCACGGTGCAGCACACCGCCGCGCGCGCGGTGCCGAACCAGCCACACATCGCGATGACGGTCGCGATGCTGCGCGACCGGGGCGTAACCGTCGAGGTCGGCGAGAGCGCCACACGTTGGCGGGTTTCACCGGGACCGATCGGCCCGGCGGACGAGGCGATCGAGCCGGACCTGTCGAGCGCCGCTCCCTTCCTCGCCGCGGCGGTGGTCACCGGCGGCCGGGTGCGGGTGCCCGACTGGCCGCGCACTTCGACCCAGCCGGGCGCGCTACTGCCGAAGCTGCTCGAGCGCTTCGGGGCGACCGTCGCCGTCGACGACGACGGGCTCACGGTCACGGGCGGTCGGGTGACCGGTGCCGACCTCGATCTTCGCGATGCGGGCGAGCTCACGCCGGTGCTGGCCGCCGTCGCGGCGGTCGCCGATGGCCCGTCGACGCTGACCGGCATCGACTATCTCCGCGGCCACGAGACCGACCGGCTGGCCGCGCTGTCCCGTGAGCTCGGGCGCCTCGGCGCCGACGTCGCGGAGCTGGCGGACGGGCTGACGATCCGGCCGAAGCCGTTGCGCGGCGCCAGGTTTGCGACGTACGACGACCACCGGCTGGCAATGGCAGCGGCGGTGATCGGCCTGGTCGTGCCCGGCGTCCTGGTCGAGAACGTCGAGACAACCGCGAAGACGTTTCCCGCCTTCGCGGCACAGTGGAGTGCGATGGCGGCGGGCGCGGGAGTCGGGTCCTGAGGCGCGAGGTCGACGAGGAGGACCGGCTCGGTCGTCGGGGCCGCGGCACGCGCCCGCGCAGCCGGCTCCGCCCAGCCCACGACGACGCCAGCCCGGCGCGCGTCGTGTCGGTCGACCGCGGGCGCTACGGCTGCCTGCTCGACGACGGCCAGCTGGTGGTGGCGATGCGCGCGCGCGAACTCGGCCGGAAGGCGATCGTGGTCGGCGACGCGGTCGAGGTCGTGGGTGACCTTGGCGGCGGCGCCGACGCACTGGCGCGGATCGTCCGGATCGCGCCCCGCCGCTCGGTGCTGCGCCGCACCGCCGACGACAACGACCCCGTCGAGCGCGTCATCGTCGCCAACGCGGAGCAGCTCGTCATCGTCGTCGCCAGCACCGACCCACTGCCGCAACCGCGGCTGGTCGACCGCTGCCTGGTCGCGGCGTACGACGCCGAGGTCGACCCCGTGCTGTGCGCGACGAAGACCGACCTCGCACCAGTCGAGGACCTGCTCGCGATCTACCGGCCGGTGGGCTTGCCGATCGTCACCAGCGGCCGGCCGGGTTTCGACGCCGCGGTGGACGTGCTGCGGCAGCGGCTGCACGGCCGCGTCACCGTGTTCGTCGGCTCGTCGGGAGTCGGGAAGTCGACACTGGTCAACGCGCTGGTCCCCGACGCCGAGCAGCGGATCGGTGAGGTCAGCGCGCGCACCGGCAAGGGGCAGCACACGACGACGGCGGCGCTGGCGTTGCCGCTCCCCGACGGCGGCTGGGTGGTGGACACGCCCGGCGTGCGGTCGTTCGGGTTGGCGCACGTCGACCGTGACCGGATGGTCCGCTGCTTCCCCGACCTGGCGCCGGGCACGGCGGAGTGCCCCGGCGACTGCGACCACCTGGATCGGGAGGTGTGCGGCCTGGACGACTGGGTGCGCGACGGCCACGCGGCCGACGAGCGGCTCGACTCGCTGCGCCGCCTACTGCGCGCCCGCGACGCCGTCTAAGCCTCGCCGAGGGGCCATTCCGCCAGCGTCTCGTGCGTGACGGTCGCGCCCAGCGTGCTGTGCACCAGCCGCAACGTCTCGGCCGGCCAGCTCCCGGTCGCGAACGTCCCCAACCAGCCAAGCACTCGCTGCGCGTCGGTGCCGCCGGACGGCCGCGACCGCGCGATCGTCAGGTGCGGCGTGAACCGCTGTCGGCCGACCTCGATCCCGGTACGACGCGCCGCGGCGGCGCAGCGCTCCGCCAGCCGCCGCAGCGGCTCGACGTCGCCGGCCAGCCCAAGCCACACCACCTTCGCGGCTCGCGGGTTGCGGGGGAAGCAACCGACGCCGTCGAACCGCAACGCCATCGGCGGGGTCCGCGAGGCGGCCCGGCCGAGCCGGAGCGCGAGCTCGTCGACGTACGGCTCCGCAACCTCGCCGAAGAACCCGAGCGTCACGTGCCACTGGTCTGGCCGCGTCCAGCGCAGCGCCGCCACCCGCGGATCGTCCTCACCGGCGAGCGCCTCGACGGCGCGGGCGAGGTCGGCGGTCGCCGATGACGGCGGGTCGATCGCTGCGAACAGCCGCATCACGCCACCGCCATGATCATCGCCGGCTGACGGTGCTAGAGCACCATCAGCCGGCGATCGATGACTGGGTCAGGTTCAGGCTTCGGCGCCGACCGCGATCGTCGCCTCGACCTCGGCGATTCGCGCCGCCTCTTCGGCCTTCTGCCGGTCGATCAGCTCGGCCTGGTCCTCGTCGGCCTTCATCAGCTGCTCGAGGTTGACCCCGGCCATGTCGAGCACGCCCATCTCGGCGTAGCACTTCTGCACCTTCTCGCCCCACAGCCCGATGTCCTTGACGCACGGCACGATCCGGCTGAACAGCAGCGACCGGAACATCTGCTGGAACTCCGAGTGCTCGGCGATCTCGGTGCACTCCTCGACCGGCATGTCGAGCGCTTCGTAGACCTCGGTGCCGAGGAACCGGTTGCGCATCAGCCAGCAGCCCTCGACGACGAAGTCCTCACGCTCGGAGCGCTCCTTCTCGGAGAGTTCGGCGTAGGCATCGCGAAGCGCGAGCCGACCGAACGCGACGTGGCGTGCCTCGTCCTGCATGACATAAGCAAGCAGCTGCTTGCCGAGCGGGTTCTCGGCGAGGTCGCGCGACAGCCCGAACGCGGCAAGCGCGAGACCCTCGATGAGCACCTGCATGCCGAGGTAGGCGTAGTCCCACTCGCTCGCGGTCAGCGCGTCGTTGAGCAGCGCCGCGAGGTCCTTGTTCATGGGAAAGACGGTGCCGATCTTTTCCTGCAGGAATCGCGAGAACACCTCGACGTGCCGCGCCTCGTCCATGGTTTGCGTGGAGCCGTAGAACTTCGAGTCGAGGTCCGGGACCGTCTCGACGATCCGGGCGGCGGTGATCATCGCGCCCTGCTCACCGTGCAAGAACTGACTCCACGTCCAGGCGGCCTGATGGTGGGTGAAGTTGTCCTGCTCCTCCTTGGACATCTTCTCCCAGATCTCGGTGCCGGTGAATGGGTTGTAGTTGTCGGGGAAGCCGAGCGGGTTGGCCCAGTCGACGTCGATCGACCAGTCGATCCGCTTGGTCGCGTCCCACTGCTTGTCCTTGCCCTTCTGGTACAGCGCCAGCAGCCGGTCGCGACCGTCGTCGTACTCCCAGTTGAAGCGAGCGGCCGCTGTCGTGGGCACGTCCCACGTCGTCGTGACGTCGGTCGGAATGGCGTACTTGGTGGCAGTGCTCATGACGAACCCTTCATCAGCAGTCGCTCGACCAGACGGGCGAGCCGGTTGGCGATGGCCTCGGCGGAGCCGTCGGGACCATCGCTGGGGAGAACCAGATACGAAACGGTGAGGCGGGCGAGCGTCTCGGCGGTGAGCGCGAGGTCGTCGGCCGGGATCTCCGGCCAGTGCTCGCGCCAGTAGTCCTCGATGTTGAGCCGCGCGGCCATCAGCACCGACTCGCCGCGGGTGGTCAGGAACGGCAGCAGCCCGGCGGCGTCGTCGGTCAGCACGGCCTTCAGCAGCGGGTTGTTCGACGCCTCGTGCAGCGTCCACAGCGTGGCCGCCACGACCGCCTCGACCGGGCCGGCCGGGTGGGACTCGTCGAGGCACCGGTTGGTGCCGTCGATGAACCGCTGCGTCTCGCGGACGGCGAGCGCCTGTGCGAGCGCATCCTTGGAGCCGAACTCGTTGTAGAGCGTCTGCCGCGAGACCCCGGCGGCGGCCGCTACGTCGACCATCCGCGCCGTTTCCCAGCCGCCGGCGACCACGACGTCGTACGCCGCATCGAGCAGCGCATCGCGGGTAGTCCGCATCCCGGCCATCTGGCTCAGTGTTTACACGAACCGCCTTCGTGTCAAGCATCGTGGTGGTACGGCGAGGCACGCCGCTCCGACGGCGTGGCTATGGTCTGCGACGTGACCGGGTGGGACGCCGACCTGCGGCTGGCGCTCGACCTGGCCGACGCCGCCGACGAGATCACCGTCGCGCGGTTCGGCAGCCGCGACCTCGTGGTCGAGCGCAAACCCGACCTGACGCCGGTGACGGACGCCGACCGCGCGGTCGAGCAGCAGCTCCGCGACCGGCTGAGCCGCGAGCGACCCGACGACGCCGTGATCGGCGAGGAGTACGGCGAGGGCGGCAGCGCGCCGCGACGCTGGATCATCGATCCGATCGACGGCACCAAGAACTTCGTCCGCGGCGTCCCTATCTGGGCCACCCTGATCGCGCTGCAGGCCGACGACCACGTCGTCGTCGGCGCGGTCTCGGCGCCAGCGCTGCACCGGCGATGGTGGGCGGCGAGCGGAGCCGGCGCCTGGGTGCAGGTCGGACAACGCGACCCGACCCGCTGCCGGGCGTCGGCGGTGACGTCGCTCGACGACGCCTCGCTGTCCTACGCGTCGATCGGCGGCTGGCGCGAGGCCGGCCGGTTCGACGGATTCATGGCGCTGCTCGGCCGGGTCTGGCGCACCCGGGCCTACGGCGACTTCTGGTCGCACATGCTGGTCGCCGAAGGCGCGGTCGACGTCGCCTGCGAGCCCGAGGTCTCGCTCTGGGACCTCGCCGCGCTGCAGGTGATCGTCGAGGAGTCGGGCGGTCGGTTCACCGACCTGACCGGGGTGGCGCGGCCGGACGGCGGCAGCGCCGTCAGCAGCAACGGGTTGCTGCACGACGACGTGCTCGCCGTCCTCCGGCCCTGACCCCCGATGGCGGGCTGGCCTGGCTAGAGCGTGGTCAATCCGCCAAACCCGGTGTGAGGCACTCGTCGTGCTCTGTTAGCTGAGGCACTCGTCGTGCCATGCCCGCTTGATGCCGTCGGGGTAGACGAGCTGCCGGATGATGCGCGCCGGGTTGCCGGCGACCAAGGTGTCGTCGGGTACGTCGCGGCTGACGACGGCGCCCGCGGCGACCAGCGAGCGCGACCCGATCGTCGAGCCGGCGAGGATGATCGCGCGCGCCCCGATCCAGGCGCCGTTGCCGATCCGGACCGGGGCTTCCTTCACCGGCCGGCCTTCCACGCCGTGGCTGTCGCTGTCCATGACGTAGACGTCGTTGGCGATCGCCACGTCGTCGCCGATGCTGATCTCGCAGACGCTCGACAGCGTCACGCCGGTGTTGATGAAGACCCGGTCACCGATCCGGATCCGGCCCCACCCTGTGATCCAGGTACGCCGGTGAGTGGACCAGATCTTGAAGTGGTCACCGACCACCATGTCGCTCGCGTCAACGATCGGCCGCCCGAGCACCGTCGGCTGAATGCCCACCGCCAGGCATCGACGCAACTGCCACTCGGCGTTCGCCCGCTGCCGGCCGTAGGCCCACAGGAACTGCGCCTCCAGTCGGCGCTGCTGCCACGCCTTGCCCAGGTCGGCCACGGCCGGGAACGCTACCGGTTCCGGCGATCGCATCGCGCCGCCGGATCCGACGTACGACGGCGGCGCCGAGCAACGCCGCGGCGGCGCACGCCAGCGCACCGAGCGCAAGCCCCCAGCGCGGCCCGACGTGCTCCGCGACCGCACCGACGATCGGACCGCCGAACGGCGTCGAGCCCATGAACGCCACAGCCCACAGCGCCATCACCCGGCCACGCATCGTCGGCTCGGCGGTCAACTGCAGCGTGCTGTTGCCCTTGGACATGAACGTCACGCTTGCGGCACCGACCGCCGCCAGCGCCACCAGCTCGATCGTCAGGTTCGGCGCGACCGCCGCGACCGCAATGCAGACCGCGAAGCTGGCCGCCGAGCGCACCAACGGTGCCAGCCCGGTGCGGCCGCGGCCGGCGGCGTACAGCCCGCCGACCACCGCTCCGGCACCCATCGCGGCGACCATGAAGCCGTAGGTCTGCGCGCCGCCGTGGAAGGTCTGCTTCGCGACGACCGGCAGGCTGACCGAGAACTCGTAGGCCAGGCAGCCCACCAGCGCCATCATGAGCAGCGGTACGACGAGCCGGACGTCCCCGCGGACGTAGCGCAGGCCCTCGCGCAGCTGGCCGCGGCCCCGAGCGGTGCGCGCCGACGGCGACAGCGCCGTGACGTCCATCCGCAACAGCGACGAGACCACCGCGGCGAAGCTGGCCGCGTTAATCAGGAAGCAGGCGCCGAACCCGGCGGTTGCGATGATCACGCCCGCCACCGCCGGCCCGACCGCACGGGCGCCGTTGACCAGCACCGAGTTGAGCGTCACCGCGTTGCGGATGTGCTTGGGGCCGACCATCTCCAGCACGAAGGCTTGCCGGGAGGGGTTTTCGAACGTGTTGTTCAACCCGAGCAAGAAGGCGAGCAGCCCGATCTGCCAGAAGCGGACCGCGCCGACGACGGTGAGCAGCCCGAGGGTCAACGCCAGCACGCCCATCATGGACTGCAGCGCGATCATCATCCGGCGCTTGTCGACCCGGTCGGCGACGACGCCGCCGTACGGCCCGAGCAGCAGCACTGGGATGGTCTGCAGCGCGACGACGAAGCCGACGTCGGTGCCCGAGCCGGTCATCGTGTAGACGAGGTAGGACTGCGCGACCGTCTGCATCCAAGTGCCGATGACGGAGATCGCCTGGCCGCCGAAGTAGAGCCGGTAGTTCGGGTTGGCCAGCGAGGCAAAGGTGGCGCGGCGCAGCCGCTGCAGCGGCGTCATCGGGTCCGCTCGCGCAGCACCGCGTCGGCGAACGCCTCGAGTGCGGGCAGCGCCGCCTCGAGCCGGGCAAGGTCGTCGGCGCCCAGGTCGGCCAGCCCTTCGGCGAGGATGCGTCCGCGCTCGGCACGCAGCTTGTCGTGAGTACGCCGGCCCGCGGCCGTCGCCTCGACGATGCACGCCCGGCGGTCGTCGGGATCGGGCTTGCGCCGGATCAGCCCGTCGCCGTCGAGCGCGGCGACCACGCGGCTGAGCATCGTCGGGTTGATGCCTTCGATCTCCGCCAGCCGGGAGAGCCGCAACGGCCCCTCGCGGACGATCACGCCGAGCGTTGAGAGCCTGGTCGGGGTCACCCCGCTGCCCCGAGCCGCGGCGTTCAGCCGGCGCGAGATCTTGCCGACGATGACGCGAAGCCGGGCTGGCGTGTCGGCCTCGTCGATGGCGGCGGAAGGTGGCATTGCTGTCCATCCTATTTATTTGCCTGCCAGCATGCAATTGGTTTATGAGCGATGTGCAATAGCCTGAGCGGCGTGCCAGAGACGCCGGCGCAGCAGGCCTACGTCCAGCGCGTCGCCGACCTCCGCCGCGCGCTGCTGGCGCTGCCCGGCGACGCACCGGTCCGGCTCCGCAAGCCGGCACGCACCTCGAACCTGTTTCGCCCGCGCAGTCCTAACCACGACCCACTCGACGTCGCCGGGTTCAGCGGCGTCATCGCCCTCGACCCGGCGGCCCGCACCGCCGACGTGCTCGGCATGACGACGTACGAAGACCTGGTCGCCGCCACGCTGCCGCATGGCCTGATCCCGCTGGTGGTGCCGCAACTGAAGACCATCACCCTCGGTGGCGCGGTCACCGGCCTCGGCATCGAGTCGACATCGTTCCGCAATGGCTGCCCCCACGAGTCGGTCCTCGAGATGGACATCCTCACCGGCACCGGCGAGGTCGTGACCGCCACGCCGACAAACGAGCACCGCGACCTGTTCTTCGGCTTCACCAACTCCTACGGCACGCTCGGCTACACGCTCCGGCTGCGGATCGAGCTCGAGCCGGTGACGCCGTACGTCCACCTGCGCCACCTGCGGTTCGACGACCTGGCCAGCGCGACGACCGTGATCGAGCGGCTGTGCCAGGAGCGAAGTCACGGCGGCGAGCCGGTCGACTTCCTCGACGGCACCTGGTTCGGCTCGGCCGAGTGTTACCTCACGCTGGGCAGCTACGCCGACGAGGCGCCGCCCACGTCGGACTACACCGGGCAGCAGATCTACTACCGGTCGATCCAGCAGCATCGCGAGGACTGGCTGACCACGCACGACTACCTCTGGCGCTGGGACACCGACTGGTTCTGGTGCTCACGCGCCTTCGGCACCCAGCGCCGCTGGGTGCGACCGCTGTGGCCGCGGCGCTGGCGCCGCTCCGACGTCTACTGGCGGCTAATCGCGCTGGAGCGCCGCTACGGCGTGAAGCGCGGGCTCGACCGGGCCCGGCTGCGGCCGGCACAGGAAGAGGTCATCCAGGACGTCGAGATCCCGGTCGACCGGGTCGCCGACTTCGTCGAGTTCCTCGATCAGCGCACCGGCATCCGTCCGGTCTGGCTCTGCCCGCTCCGCCAGCGCGACCCGTCGGTGCGCTGGGAGCTGTATCCGCTCGACCCGTCGACGACCTATGTCAACGTCGGCTTCTGGTCGACGGTCGGGCTGCCGCCGGGCGCCGCCGACGGGCACCACAACCGGGCGATCGAGCAGCGGGTCGCCGAGTTGGGCGGTCGCAAGTCGCTGTACTCGACGGCGTTCTACCCGGAGGACGAGTTTTGGTCGACGTACGGCGGTGACAGCTACGCCGTGCTGAAGAAGACCTACGATCCGGACGGCCGGCTGCTCGACCTGTACGCCAAGACCGTCGGACGTCAATGACAGCGGGAGGCTGACATGCCGCATGGTCAACTTGCCACCGTCGTGCATCGCGCAATGGGTGCGCCACCGCTTCGGGTTGCGGCGTACGACGACAGCCGCGCCGGCCCGGCCGACGCGCCGATCGGGCTGACGCTTCGCTCGCCGGCTGCGCTGTCGTATTTGATCACCGCGCCCGGGTCGATCGGCCTGGCGCGCGCGTTCGTCAGCGGGTCGCTGGAGATCGAGGGTGACCTCTACGACGCGCTGTCACTGGTGTGGAGCGACCGCGTCGGCTCGCTGTCGTGGGCTGAGCGGCTCGCGGTGTTGCGGCAGCTCGACCCGCGCGCGCTGCGGTGGGTGTCGCCGCCGCCGGAGGAGTTCAGCGGCCGGCGGCTGCGCAACGGGTTCCGCCACTCGAAGGCACGGGACGCTGTGGCGATCAGCCACCACTACGACGTGTCGAACCGGTTCTACGAATGGGTGCTGGGTCCGTCGATGACCTACACCTGCGCCTGCTATCCGCGTGCCGACGCCACCCTCGAGGAGGCGCAGGAGCACAAGTACGACCTGGTGGCACGCAAGCTCGGCCTGCAGCCAGGCATGCGACTGCTGGACGTCGGCTGCGGCTGGGGTGGCATGGTCCGCCATGCCGCCAAGCACTACGGCGTGCAGGCGATCGGCGTGACGTTGTCGCGCAAGCAAGCGGAGTGGGCGGCGAAGGCGATCGCCGACGACGGCTTGACCGGCGTGGCCGAAGTGCGGTTCGGCGACTACCGCGACATCCGCGAGAGCGGCTTCGACGCCGTCTCCTCGATCGGGTTGACCGAGCACATCGGGCTGAAGCAGCTGCCGGCGTACTTCCGGTTCCTACACTCGCGGCTGCGACCGCACGGCCGGCTGCTCAACCACTGCATCACCCGGCCGACGACGACGGAGGCGGTGCACATCCGGGGCTTCATCGACCGCTATGTCTTCCCCGACGGCGAGATCGAAGGGGTCGGGACGATCGTGTCGGCGATGCAGAACCACGGCTTCGAGGTGCGGCACGAGGAGAACCTGCGCGAGCACTACGCGCGGACGCTGCACGGCTGGTGCGACAACCTCGCCGCGCATTGGGACGAAGCGGTCGCCGAGGTCGGCCTCGGCCGGGCGAAGGTGTGGGCGCTCTACATGGCCGGGTCGCGGCTCGGCTTCGAGCGGCACACGCTCGAGCTGCACCAGGTGCTCGGCGTCCGAGTCGACGAGACCGGCGAGTCCGGCATGCCGCTGCGCCCGGACTGGGGCGTCTGAGCACCCACTGCGCAGCCTCGTGACGGCGCCGCCGTCACACTGACAGCCGTGACGTCACAACCGTCGACTATCGACGACCTCGAGGCCGAGCAAGATGCGATCGAGGCGCTGGTCGCGCCGCTCGACCAGGCGGCGTTAGCCGGGCCGTCCGCAGCGGCCGGCTGGAGCATCGCCGACGTGATGCTGCACCTGGCCCAGAGCGAGGAGGCGGTCTGGTCCTGCATCACCGGCGAGTCGATCGGGAACCCGTTCCGCGCCGAGGGGTCGACGACGGACGAGATCGTCGCCAACTGGGTGGCAGCCGAGCGGGGCGACCCGGTCGAGTCGGTCGAGCGCTGGCGGCGCGCCCGGCGGAACTCGATCGAAGCGCTGCGCAGTGCCGACCCGCAGGTCCGCTACCCGTGGGTCGCCGCGCCGCTGCGGCCTGCTGCGCTCGCCACCACCCGGCTGGCGGAGCACTGGGCGCATGCCCACGACATCGCCGGCCCGCTCGGCGTGGACTATCCCGACACTGACCGGCTTCGTCACATCGCCTGGCTCGGCCACCGCACCTTGCCGTACGCCTTCGGGCTGGCCGGGTTGGAGTCGCAGCCGGTCTACTGCGAGCTCACCGCGCCCGACGGCCACTCGCGATGGACGTACGGCGACCCGGCCGCGCCGTCACGGATCACCGGTGCGGCCGGCGCCTTCTGCCGAGTGGGAGCGCAACGACTCGCCGCCACCGACTCGGGCTTGGTGACCGAAGGACCGCACGCCGCCACGGCATTGCGGCTGTTGCGCAACTACGCCGGCTAGTCGCGGCTCGCGACGGTCTGGTTGAGCTGCTGGCGCTCCAGCTCTTCGTGGTAGTCGTGCAGTTTGCTCGGCCACCAGTTCCACTTGCCGAGCAGCGCGACGGTCGACGGCACCAGCAACGTCCGCACCAGGAAGGTGTCCATCAGGATGCCGATCGATAGCCCGAACCCGAGATCGCGGAACTGTGACCCGCCGTTGCCCTGACTACCGGCGATCGCGAACACCGCGAACGTCCCCGCGAGCACCAGACCGGCGCTGGTGACGGTCGAGCCGGTCGCCGCCAGCGCTTCGCGGACGGCGTCGCGCAGCGGCCGGGAGTGCGCCTCCTCGCGGATCCGGCTCATCACCAGGATGTTGTAGTCCTCCCCCAGCGCCAGCAGGAACAGGAACAGCAGGAACGGCAACAGGAAGGTCAGCCCGCCGCTGCCGCCGATGATCTGGAACGCCAGCACCGAGACACCGAGCGCCGCCAAGTAGGACACCGCCACGGAGACGATGAGGTAGAGCGGCGCGATCAGCGAGCGCATCACGAGGGCCAGCAGCACGCCGATCACGGCGATGGCGATCGGGACCACGGTCTTCAGGTCGCCGTTGGACGTCGACGAGACGTCGTAGATGCCGGCTGCTTCGCCGCCGACGGCGGACTTGGCCGCCCCGATCTGCCGGCCAACGTCGGCCACGGCTTTGCGGATGGCCGGGACGGCGTGCAGCGCGTCCGTTGTCGACGGGTCACCGGCCGTCAGGCTGGCGAGGTACTGCACCGTGCGGCCATCGGCGCTGACGTAATTCGCCTCGGTGCGGTAGACGGCGTACGCGTGACGCTGCTTCTGGTTGCTCCCGCGCGGCGGGTTGGCCGGAAGCTGGTTCGGGTCGCCGAGGATGCGGTGCAGCGCGACGTAGTTGGCGGCACCCACCGGGATGCCGTTGGGAGTCGTCGGGCCGGTGACGCTGCTGAACACGTGGTGCTTCGCAAGCGCCGCCTGCGCCTGGTCGAGTCGCGCGGCCTCGGTCCAGACCGGCTGGTCGAACCGGAAGATGAGGTTCGTGGGGTTGGCCGATGCCTTCGGGAAGTGCGCGGCGACCACCGCGTCGCCGGCCGCGGCGTCGGTCCCCTTCGGCGCGCTGAGGGCGTTGCCGAAGCCGGCCGCCTTGTAGCCGGCCACCGCGGCCGCGAAGCCGCCGAAGATCAGCACTCCCAGCACCAGCGTCGCGACGGGGCGGGCCACGATCCGCCCGGCGGCGCGGCCCCACAGCGGCGGTTTGGTCGACGTCTCCGGCTTCGGGTACGCCGGCCAGAACACCGCGCGCCCGAGGATGGCGAGCAGCGCCGGCAACAGGGTGAGGCCGGCCAGTAGCATGAGGAAGATCGCAATGGCCAGCGGCGCGCCGAGGCTTGAGTAAATTCCGAACGTCGCCGCCAGCAGGCTGAGCAGTGCGGCGATGACGGTGCCGGCGGAGAACGTGACCGACTCGCCGACCCGCTCCACGGCGCGCACGATCGCGTCGTCGTACGTCATCCCGCCGCGGACCTCTTCGCGGATCCGGAAGACCAAAAACAGCCCATAGTCCGTCCCGGCACCAAGCACTAAGACGATCAGCATGAACCGCGACAGCGACGAGACCTCGAGCCCGATCTTCGTCATCTCCGCGATCACGTAGCCGGCCAGCTGCGAGATCAGGAACGCGGGCGCGAGCGTGACCAGCGGCGCCAGCGGCGAGCGGAAGATGATGATCAGCAGGATCAGGATGAACAGGACCGACAGGCCTTCGATCTTGGACTCGGTCGTGCCGCCCTTGGCCTGCTGATCGACCTGGTCCGCCAGCTCGCCGGCCAGATGGGTCTGCACGCCCGCCGGCGGCGGCTGGGCCAGCATGGCGGCGCGCAGCTGCTTGACCAGCTTCTTGATCGGGCCGTCTTCCCCGAAGCTGATCTTGGCCTGCGGCAACAGCTGGGTCGCCCGGCCGTCCGGCGACTGCCCCAGGTCGGCGACCTTGACGACGTGCGGCACCTGCTGCAGCGCATGGCTGAGCTTGCCGACGTACTGCCGGTCGGCGTCGGTCAGCGGGCTGCCGGTGCGGGAGATCACGACCGGCACCGGGGTCAGCTTCGAGTTCTGCAGCGGCGACGCGAGCCGGCTGGCCACCGAGCTCGGGCTGTTCTTCGGCAGGAAATCGGTGTTGTCGCTCTTGGTCACGCTGCCGAGCGACGGGAAAAACCGGGTGGCGAGGATCGTCGCGACGATCCAGAACAACACGACGAACCAGCGCCGGCGTACGGCGAACCGCCCTAGGGCGGCGTACGCGGCGTGCATCTACGAATCCTCAAGGGCTGGGCGAAGCGAGCTTCTTGCAACCTACGGCATCGCCGCAACGCGAATTCGATGAGGTTGCTAGTGCTTCGCCACCGTCAGCACGACCGTCGAGTCTTCCAATGCTTCGAGCGCATGCCGGGAGTTGGGGACGACGATGAGATCGCCGCTGCGGCCCTCCCACGAGACGGTGCCCGCCGACAACCGAACCCGCCCGCTGAGCACGTGGACCGTCGCCTCGCCGGGATTCTCGTGCTCGGCGAGCGAGGAGCCGGCGGTCAGGGCAATGACGGTCTGGCGCAGCACGTGCTCATGGCCGCCGAACACGGTCTCGGCCGCCCGGCCGCTGCTGGCGCGCTTTGCAGCCTTGAGCTGTTCCCGGCCGATGGCATCGAGCGAGATCTTCTCCATGGCGACGAGTCTGTCAGCAACCCGCCTCGGGGTCGCTCGCGGCCGTGTAGCTGCAGCTGTCAACCCGATCGCCGGCGGCGTTGCGCAGCGTCGCGGTGTCGCCGGTGTTGTTCCAGATGTACGACGTCTGGTCCCAATAGAGGTCATGTGCGCCGTCGGAGCCACGGCCGGTGTGGACCTTGACGCTGGCGTGCGACGCCAACCGGAAGGACGGGAAGGCATAGACGTGGCCGCTCGTGTCGCGCAACGTCGCGCCGGTCAGCGTCGCGGTGGTCGTGGACGCGTTCGTCAGCTTCACCCATTCGGCGTCGAGGCTGACGTTGCTGCCGGTGTCGGAGCCGGGCGAGTCGAAGTAGATCGCCGCGATCCGGACGCCATGCGCGCTGCCGCCGCCGTCGTGGCCACCGGCCGGATGCGCGTAATGCACGGTCGGCCGCCGCGGTTCTACGACCGTCGGCCAGCCGCAGGCCCGCAGGTGGTGGGTCAGGAAGCGGCGCTGCACCGGGTTGGTGTGCAAATGCCAGCGCCAGAGCACGCCGACGTAGTCAGCCATGTAGCGGCACCGGAACGAGTGCTTGTCGGGCAGCCATTCCTCCGGCCCCTGGTCGCCCTTCGACTCGTTCTCATGCGCCGAGACCGCCAGCAGGTCGTAAGAGGTGCCGAGGTCGTTGGCGAACCGGCGTCGCGTCGCCGAGTCCCATCGCCAGGCACCCGCGCCCCAGGCTGCACCCAGAGCGACCACGTGGTCGATCTGCAGCGTCGACGGATCATGCGTTCGATAGCCGTCGTACGGCGAGACCCAGGTACCCCCGGACAACACGCAGCTCGGGCCGACCCGCGGCTTGACCGTCGCGTCGCGGATCAGCACCTTGTCGCGGGTGTTGCAACCGTCGGGATGACTGATCCACAGCGTGAACGCCGTGCGTTCGTAGCCGGCGCGGAAGCCCGACGAGACCGGCAGGTCGGCCAGCAGTCGCCGGGTGCTGGCTTTCGTCGTGACGGCCGGACGCGCGCCCGCGGCAGGTGGCGCTGCGGCTACGGCCGCGGTGGCAGGCGGTGTTGCCGGCACGATCGAGGTGCCGGCGATGGCCGCCACCGCCGCCCCCACGGCAAGTGCCCCAAACCTTCGCGGCCATGCCGGCACTGCGACACGGTGTCACTCGGCCGACCCGTGCGGG
>DASZPL010000008.1:0-23855 GCA_035550315.1 Mycobacteriales bacterium
CAGCCGTGCGTCAGGCACGGCATCGAGCACCCGCGGCATCGCGGCGAGTAGCACCGAGACGCGCTTGCGCGGGTCGCTCGCGTCGGCGGTGAACAGCACCTGGGGCGGGCCCGATCGGGGTTGCAGCTCCGCCGTGAACACGTCGCCGCGCACGCCCGGCGGGACGACGAGCGGCCTCGCGCCGAACAACCGTTGCGTCGCGTCGGCGGCCGACTGCGACAACACCGTGACGACCGCCGACGAGCGCATTGCGAGCCGCGCCAGCGCGCGGTCCTTGCGGCGCCCCGGGTCGGCGAGCGGCGCCGGATGACCGATGGCGGTGAACACCACGCGTTGCCGCGCGATGCCGCCGGCAACCGCCGCCGCCGGCACCATCGCGTGGACGACGTCGTACCGGTGCCGCAGCAGCCACGGCAGCACCGTGACGCCGAAGCTGTCGAGCGGCGTCACGCCGCGGCCGGCAAGCCGACGCAGTTGGCGATGCCGCAACCGCACGAACCGCACCCCGTCGACGATCTCGACGGCGCGCCCGGCTGCACCGGTCACGTAGTCGACGTCGTGGCCCTGCGTCGCCAGCCACCACGCGAGGTCGTGCGCGTAACGCTCCGCTCCGCGGCGTACCTCGGGCCAGCTGTAGGGGTGCAGCAGGGCGATCCGCATGGGAGGTGCGTCAGAACTACGGCGCGAACGGCGAGTCGCCGGTGAGCGCCGAGCGATACCAGTCGACGGTGCGCGCCAACCCGTCCTCGAGCGGCGTGGTCGCGATCCAGCCGATCCGATCCTGCGTCTTGGTGACGTCTGCGCACATCCGCGGGATCTCGATCGGGCGCTCGGGCAGGGCGCCGAACTCCGGCGTGACCGGATCGCCCAGCAGCCGCAGCAGCATCGTCGCGAGGTCGCGGATGCTGACCTCCTGGCCGTTGCCGAGGTTGAACAGCTCGCCGTCGATGCCGGGCGCGAGGGCGAGCGTGACCAGACCGTGGGCGAGATCCTCGACGTAGTTGAACTCGCGGGTCTGCGTCGCCTGGGTCATCCGCAACGGCTGCGCCCGCAGGCCGCGGGCGATGATCTCGGGGATCACGCGGTCGGGCGATTGCATCGGGCCGTACGCGTTGAACGGCCGCGCCCGCACGATCGGCCAGCCGTGGGCCTCGCCGAACAGCCGGGCGAACTCCTCGGCGGCATGCTTCGACACCGAGTACGGCGAGATCGGGTGCACCGGTCCGCCCTCGCGAAACGGTGCCTCGACGTCGCCGTAGATCTCACTGGTGCCGACGTTGACGAATCTGCTGAAGCCGTGCGGCTCGAGCGCCATCAGCAGGTTGACGGTGCCCTGCACGTTCACCTGGATGCACTCGTCGACCCGTTGCCACGACTTGCCGACGTGGGTGTAGGCGCCGAGGTGGAAGACGTACTCCGGCCGGACGTCGGCCGCGAGCAGGTGCAGCGCGCCGCGGTCGACGAGCGACGCTTCGTGCAGCGTGATCCGGTCGCGAACGTCGAGCAGCCGCGTCGGATAGACCGACGACACCGTGCTGGTCAGCGCGTGCACCGTCGCACCACCGGCGACCAGCCGACGGGTCAGGTGCGATCCGATGAACCCCGAGGCGCCGGTGACGAGGACTCGTTTGCCGGCGAGTCCAGTGTCGTCAGCCACGGTGCCTCCTTCTGGGACGCCAGCCGATCCAGCTCGACGACGTCCTTGTGGGTGTCCATCGAACGCCAGAACCCGTGGTGACGGTAGACGAACAGCTCGCCGAGCCGTCCCAGCGCGGGCAGCATGTCGCGTTCCAGGCTGTCGCCCGGGCAGCTGCCGAGCAGCTCACTGTCGAACACGAAGAAGCCGGCGTTGATCAGGTGATCGGTGAGGATCGGCTTCTCGGTGAACAGGTCGACCCGGTCGGCGGCATCGACCACGAGGGTGCCGTACTGCGACGGGAGCGGTACGACGGTGACCGTCGCGCCGCCGCCGTGGTCGAGGTGCCGGCGATGCAGCGCGGCCAGGTCGATGTCGCCGACGCCGTCGCCGTACGTCGCGAAGAACTGCCGATCCATCCGGTCCAGGCAGCGCTGCACCCGCTCGCCGGTGCCGGACTCGTCGCCGGTGTCGACAACGTCGACCTTCCAGTCGGCGGGCAGCTGTTCGGCGTACGTCGCGATGACCCCCTGCAGGTAGCCGGCGGCCAGCACGAAGTCGCGCACGCCCTGGCGGGCGTAGATCTCCATCACGTGGTGGAGGATCGGGCGGCCGCCGATCGGGAGCATCGGCTTCGGCAGCTGTTCGGTGTGCGGCCAGGCGCGGGTGCCGCGCCCGCCGCACAAGATCAGCGCCTGCACCCGGCGAGGGTACGCTGCCGCGGGTGTCGCGGACGACGCGAGGCATCCGGGCCTACTGGGACGCCGCCGCCCGGCGCAACGCCATGTTCTACGTCGACACCAGCCTCGACTTCGACCGGCCGGACCCGGAGCGGTTCGCCGAGACCGGCCGCCGGATCGCCGCGATCGCGCTCGATCAGTCGCCGGTCGAGCCACCGGGCCGGACGCTTGCGGTCGAGATCGGCAGTGGCCTCGGCCGGATCTGCGCGGCGCTGGCCGAGTCGTTCGACTCGGTCATCGGCACCGACATCTCCGCCGAGATGGTGGCCAGAGCCGGCGAGCTGGTGACCGCGCCGAACGTCGAGTTCCGGCACACCGATGGGCTGTCGCTGCCCGGCATCGCCGACGGCAGCGTGGACTTCGTCGTGACGTTCACCGTCTTCCAGCACGCGCCGTCGGTGTCGGTGATCCGCGCGAACCTCACGGAGATCGCGCGGGTGCTGCGACCCGGCGGGTTGCTGGCGATGCAGTGGAACGCGACGCCCGGGCCGCTGCGCTGGCGGCTGCACCGATGGCGGATGCGGCTGGCCGAGCGACTCGGCCGCGCGGACCGGCACGGCCGTGACGCGCCGCAGTTCCTGGGCTCGCGGGTGCCGCTTGCCCGGATGGACCGGATGCTCGCCGGCAACGGGCTGCGCCGGGTCGGGATCCTCGAGCCCGACACGCTGTTCACCTGGGCCTGGGCCGTCCGCGACTGAAAGTTGTCAGCGTTTGCGGGGGCCGGAGGCCCCGCAAACGCTGAAAACTCGTCGTTAAAGCAGGAGGGTGCGGGCGGAGTCGCTGCCTTCCACCAGTGAGGCGCAGCGGACCGCGTCGGAGACGACGTCGGGTACGACGGCGGCCGCCGCGGCGCGCAGCCCCGGTTCCGGCGCCGCGTGCGCCGTCGCGGCGAGCGTTCGCAGCCACGGTCCAGCGAGCAGCAGCCAACGCTTGCGCCGCCTGACGATCGCGGCCGCGACACCGATGACGGCGGCATCGAACGCCGCGCTGCGCGGGCTGAGGAACCAGCGATGCCACGTCCGCTCGCGCAGCGCCGGCACCTCCCGGATCAGCGCCGGGAACCCCGCGACCCGCCGCGCCCCTGCGATGTGACTGCGCAGGTCGCCCGGCAGCCAGCGATGGCGGACGACCGCGTCCGGCGCCCACGTGCTGCCGGCCCGGGCAGCGGCGGCGGCGCCGAGCGCGACGTCCTCACCGAACCCCCGGCCGGCGACTTGCACCAGGTCGAGCACCGGGAAGCCGCCGACGGCGTCGAACAGCGCACGGGGGAGCGCAAGGTTGCACGACTCCCACAACCCGCTCGGCGCCTCGATCCGGATGGTGCGATCCCATCGGCTCGCCGGACCGTCCGCCGTCGGCAGCGTCCGGCCCTGCGCGACGCCGCCTCCGGCCGCGGCGCGGGCCAGCGCGGCCAGCCATCCCGGCTCCGGCAGGCAGTCGTCGTCGGTGAACGCCAGCAGGTCGCCTCGGGCGGCGGCGACCGCCGTGTTGCGCGGCACCGACGGGCCGGCACACGACGGCAGTCGCAGCGCCAGCAACGCAAAGCCGGGCGGGGCGGCCGCGGCGTACTTCACCAACGCGTCCCAGGTCTCCGGCGGCGAGCCGTCGTCGGCGACGATCACTTCGTACGCCGGGGCGTCGCACTGCCCGGCCAGCGCGTCGAGCAACTCGGGCAGCCAGCCGGCCCGGTCGTGGCTGGCGATCACGACGCTGACGTCCGGCGTGGCGCCGGCCCAGGCCGCGGACTCGACCCGCTCCAGCACCGCCGCGGTCGCCGTCATCCGCCGGCCACCGTGCGGGTCGCGGTGGCACGGCGGCGACCGGCTGCTGCGTCGTGCAGCGCGGCGAGGCCGTCGGCGAACCGGTCCACCGTCAGCTCGGTCGCCGTCGCCAGGCCGGCGCGCACCAGCCGGAGCCGGAGCTTCGCGTCGTGCGCCAGTCGCTCCACGGCCGCCGCTAGCGCCGCCGGATCGTCGGGTTCGATCGCGAGGCAGTTCGCTTCATCGACCAGGAACTCGGCCGAGCCGCCGCGGCGGGTCGCGACCACCGGGGTGCCTTGCGTCATCGCCTCCAGCGGCACGATGCCGAACGGCTCGTCCCACCGCGACGGGAACAGCAGCGCGTCGGCCGCGGCGTACTCCTCGGCCAGCTCGGACCGCGGTCGCGCGGCGAACGTCACGCGGTCCTCGAGCGTCAGCTCGGCCGCCAGCTGCTCGAGCTCGGCGAGGTGGCGCGGATCGGCGGGGCCGACGATGCGCAGCGTCGCGTCCGGCAATGCGGCAACCGCCCGGATCGCGGTGTCGAAACCCTTGCGCGGCTCGATCCGACCGACGGCCACCAGCCGGCCGCCCCAGCCGCGTGACACCGGCTCGCGCGGCGGGAAGTCGTCCAGCGCGACGCCGAGCGGCACGACCGCGGAATGCTCGAAACCGACGGCGGCATCCCGGATGGCACGGTCTTGCAGGTATCGGCTCGCGAACGCGACCGTCGCCCCGGCCGGCACCGACACCGGGCCGGTCGCGATGCCGGTCAGCCGGGTAGTAAGCGCCGCGAGCAAGCGCGGCCGACCGGCCCAGCCACGCCGCCAAGCGTCCAGCCGCGGGCCGTAGACCAGCCAGTCGTCCTCGACGACGCAGACCATCGGCGTCACCGCCGCCGCAACTTCGGCGAGCAGTGAGAGGGACATCGCGCCCATCGCCCACACCGACACCACGTCCGGCTGCACCTCGCGGAGCGCGGCCCGGATCCGGGCCCGGTTGTGCCGCTCCACGGCGAGCCGGCGCATCGGCGGCGGCGACTGCAGCTCGTGCTCGTGCCAGTACCACTTCAGCTGGCGGCGCAGGTCGCGTTCGGCCGGGTCGTCGGCCACCCCGGCGAACCGGGTCGTGGTCGTCAGTACGGTCACCGACCAGCCGGCCGCCCGCCAGCGCTCGACCACGTCGCGGCAGGACAGCTCGTAGCCGCCCAGCGCATGCGGCGGGTAGAGGTTGGTGACGACCAGGACGTTCATGGTGCGCGCAACCAGACCCGCACCTGCGCGCGACGATGCCGGGACAACTCGGCGTCGACGGGGGTGGCACGCCGCGCGGCGACCGCCGCGCCAACGGCGTTGGTCAGCCGCCACAGCGTCGTCGCGAGGGCGCCGTGCCGCCGGCGGTAGACCCGCACGCTGTTCGCGATCCACGCCTCGGCACGCCGGTCGCCGTACAGCTGCGCACCGGAGGCGTTGCCGACGTGGCGTACGACGGCCTCCGGGCAGAACCAGATCTCCCAGCCGGCGTCGCGGGCCCGCCAGCACCACTCCAGGTCCTCGGCGTACATGAACAACGTCTCGTCCAACGGGCCGACGGCGTCGAGCGCGGCCCGGCGCAGCAGCAGCGCCGCGCCGACAGCCCAGTCGACCTCGCGTTCCTCGTCGTGCGCCCAGGCGTAGCCGCCGGTGCGGCGGATCCCGCCCGCCGCGTTGCGCAACGACGGGAACGGCCAGGTGGAATGCTCCAGCGCGCCGTCCGGCCGACGCAGCAGCGGCGCGATCGCGGCCGCCCGGGGGTGCCGCTCGGCGCAGGCGACCAGCGCCTCGATGGCGCCCGGCTCCGGCCATGCGTCGGAGTTCAGCAGCAACACCCACGGCGCGGTCGAGCGCGCGAGCAGGGTGTTCACGCCGCCGGCAAAACCCAGGTTGTCGGCGCCGGCGTCGAGCTCGGCGGTCGGGACGGCGGCGGCGATCGCCTCAGCGGTGCCGTCCGAGGAACCGTTGTCGCGCACCAGCAGTCGCAGGTTGAGGTCGCCGGGGGAGTCGGCGAGGTGGCGGAGCGCTTTGACCGTCAGGTCCCGCGTGTTCCAGGTCACAACCGCGACATCGACCTGCGCTCCGAGTCCGGGCACAGGGGAAGCCTAGGTGCCGTGGACCGATACCCTGGTCAGCCAAATGACGACCGCGACTTACGAGTTGACCTCGCTTCAAGCCCTCGAAGCCGAATCGATTCACATCTTCCGCGAGGTGGTCGCGGAGTTCGAGCGCCCGGTGCTGCTGTTCAGCGGCGGCAAGGACTCCGTGATCATGCTGCACATCGCGTCGAAGGCGTTCTGGCCGGCTCCGATCCCGTTCCCGGTGATGCACGTCGACACCGGCCACAACTTCCCCGAGGTGCTCGACTTCCGCGACCGCACCGTGGAGCGGTTGGGACTGCGGCTGGTGGTCGCCAAGGTTGAGGACTCGATCGCGTCGGGTCGGGTCCGGGAGCGGCCAGACGGGGTGCGCAACCCGCTGCAGACGGTGACGCTGCTCGACGGGATCAGTGAGGGCAAGTACGACGCGGTCTTCGGCGGCGCTCGCCGCGACGAGGAGAAGGCGCGCGCGAAGGAGCGGGTGTTCAGCTTCCGCGACGAGTTCGGCCAGTGGGACCCGAAGAACCAGCGCCCCGAGCTCTGGTCGCTCTACAACGGCCGGCACCACCCGGGCGAGCACATCCGGGTGTTCCCGCTGTCGAACTGGACCGAGCTCGACGTCTGGACCTACCTCGCCGCGCAGCAGATCGAGCTGCCGAGCATCTACTTCGCGCACGAGCGCCAGGTGTTCAACCGCGATGGCATGTGGCTGTCCGACCACCCGTTGACCCGCCGCCGGGAATCCGAGGAGGTCGTCACCCTCAGCGTCCGCTACCGCACGGTCGGCGACATTCCGGTGACCGGCGCCGTGGAGTCGACGGCGGCGACCTACGAGGACGTCATCGCCGAGGTGGCCGCCACCCGGGTGACCGAGCGCGGCGCCACCCGCGGCGACGACCGGCTCTCCGAGGCCGCCATGGAAGACCGCAAGCGCGAGGGCTACTTCTAGTGGACCTGTTGCGCTTCGCCACCGCGGGCAGCGTCGACGACGGCAAGTCGACGCTGATCGGCCGGCTGCTCTACGACACCAAGTCGATCTTCGAGGACCAGCTCGAGGCGGTCGAGCGCACCTCGCGTGACCGCGGCGACGAGCACGTCAACCTCGCGCTGCTGACCGACGGCCTGCGCGCCGAGCGCGAGCAGGGCATCACGATCGACGTCGCCTACCGCTACTTCGCGACGCCCAAGCGGTCGTTCATCATCGCCGACACCCCGGGCCACATTCAGTACACCCGCAACATGGTGACCGGCGCGTCGACCGCCAACCTCGCGCTGGTCCTGGTCGACGCCCGCAACGGCATCGTCGAGCAGTCGCGCCGGCACGCGTTCCTCGCGTCCTTGCTGCGGGTGCCGCACCTGGTGCTCTGCATCAACAAGATGGACCTGGTCGGCTACGACGAGGCTGTATTCAACCGGCTGCGGGACGAGTTCCGGGCGTTCGCCACGAAACTTGACGTCGGCGACCTGTCGTTCGTCCCGATCAGCGCGCTGCACGGCGACAACGTCGTCCACCGGTCGGCGAACATGCCGTGGTACGACGGCGCCTCGCTGCTGCACCACCTCGAAGAGGTGCACATCGCCAGCGACCGCAACCTGATCGACGCGCGGTTCCCGGTGCAGTACGTGATCCGCCCGCAGTCGTCGGCGTACCCGGACTATCGCGGCTACGCCGGCATGGTGGCCGGCGGCGTGTTCAAGCCCGGCGACGAAGTGGTCGTCCTGCCCAGCGGGCTGAAGTCGACGATCGCCGGCATCGACACCGCCGACGGCCCGGTCGACGGGGCGTTCGCGCCGATGTCGGTGACGATCCGGCTGACCGACGACCTCGACGTCTCGCGCGGGGACATGATCTGCCGGCCGCACAACCAGCCGCGGGTGGGCCAGGACGTCGACGCGATGGTGTGCTGGCTGACGCCGGACGAGTCGCTGCGGGTGCGAGGCATGTACGCCGTGAAGCACACCACCCGCAACGTCCGCGCGCAGGTCAAGGAGCTCGAGTACCGAATCGACGTCAACACGCTGCACCGTGACGAGTCGGCGGACTCGTTGTCGCTCAACGAGATCGGCCGGGTGTCGCTGCGCACCACGCAGCCGCTGTTCACCGACCCCTACAGCCGCAACCGCACGACCGGCTCGTTCTTGCTGATCGACGAAGGCACCGGCGCCACGGTCGGCGCCGGCATGCTGCTGTGATCAGCCGCCGCCGCCCGTCCCCCTCCGCGATCATGGCGTTACTGACCACCTTTCGCGGCGATCATGGCGTTACTGGCTCACTAACGCCATGATCAGCGAACGAGTCGGGCACTAACGCCATGATCGACGACGTGGCGAGCACCGACCAGGCGGACGGCGACCTCGCCCACGACCTCGCCACAGCTGCGGGCGAGCTGCTCGTCGACCTGCGCGCGGAGCTCGGGTTCTCGGATCCGCGCGGGCTGCGCGCCGCCGGTGATCGGCGGTCACACGACTGGCTGATGGCGCGGTTCGCGGAGCAGCACCCCGACGACGTCGTGCTCTCCGAGGAGGGTGCGGACGATCCCGCCCGGTTGTCGGCCGAGCGGGTCTGGATCGTCGACCCGCTCGACGGCACGAATGAGTACGGCGAGGAGGGTCGCACCGACTGGGCGGTGCACGTGGCGCTCTGGGCGCGCGGCCGCGGCCTGGTCGCCGGCGCGGTCGCGCTGCCGGCCCGCGCGATGACGCTCTCGACCCACGCGCCGCTTCCGCCATTGCCTGCGGTCGGCAGACCGGTGCGGCTCGCGGTCAGCCGATCACGGCCGCCGGCCTGGCTGGACGCGGTCGCGAGCCGGGTCGGCGGCGTCCGCACGCCGCTCGGCAGTGCCGGCATGAAAGCGATGTCGGTGCTGCTCGGCGAGTCCGATGCCTACCTGCACCGCGGCCCGATGAAGGAGTGGGACTCGGCGGCACCGGTCGCCGTCGCCCGCGCCGCCGGGCTGCACGTCAGCGCGCTCGACGGCCGCGACCTCGACTACAACAAGCCGGGCCGGCTGACCGAGCAGCTGCTGATCTGCCAGCCGTCGTTGGCACAGCCACTGCTCGACGCGTGCGCCGAGACCGGTGTCGCCGGCTCAGGCGAGGGCACGCCGCGACGGTAGCCGGAAGCGGCGCTCGATCAGGTAGTACGACGCCGCCGCCAGCGCGAACGACACCACCACGGCGAAGGTGAACCGCGGCGCCAGCGGCCACGACGCGCAGTGCCGGCCGACCTCGTGCACCGCCGGCACACTCCACAGATAGAGCGAGTACGACAGCTTGCCGACCCAGACGAGCGGCGGGCTGGCCAGCACCCGGTCCCCGATCCACGGCGCGACCCGCGGCTGCACGACGATGGCGACCGCGATCGCCAACCCGAACATCCCGCCCTCGTACAGCCACGAGTCCGGGTACGTCGCCGACACGATCGCCGTCACCACCCCGGCGATCGCCACGGTGCGCAGCCAACCGGCCGCCTTCGGCCGGGCGCCGAGCAAGCCGATCGCGCAACCGACGAGCAGCTCGTCGAACCGCAGCCAGGCGAAGTGGTAGCTCAGCACCCAGTTGCCGGTGTGGTGGAACAGCGCCGCCCGGATCAGCGTGACGAGCGCCGCCGCGCACAGCGCGCCGAGTCCGATCGCCCGTCGCGACAATCCGCCACGCAGCAGCACGATCAGTACGACCGGCCAGAGCAGGTAGAACTCCCACTCGATGACCAGCGTCCAGACCTGCGAGATGCCGGCGGGGAACGGCCACGGCAGCTGCCCGGCGGTGACGTACGCGACGACCGAGCCGAGCCCGTGCAACGTCTCGGTCGCGGTGCTGTTGTCGATCGCGAAGTAGCCGACGACGACCACGAGTACGACGACCAGCGCCGGGATCAGCCGCTGCACCCGGCGCCGGTAGAACGCGGCGAGGCTGACGTGGTGACCGCGTTCGAAGTCGGCGACCAGCAGCTCGGTGATGAGCATGCCGGAGAGCACGAAGAAGATGTCGACCCCGAGAAAGCCGCCCGAGAACGCGTGGTTGAGCGACGTCGCCATGAACGCGAGGTGGAAGCCGAGCACGGCGAGCACGGCGATCGCGCGCACGCCGTCGAGTTCGGGCCGGTAGGCCAGCCGCTGCGCGCCCGCGGCGCCCTGCCCGCCGGCCGGCGTACCGCGCGGCGCGCGCTCGGAGATCGTCGTCACTTCGCCAGCAGGTCCATGACCTGCTCGACCGCGTCGTCCAACGCGACCACCGACGTGTCGATCACGAGGTCGGCATCGGCGGGCGGCTCGTACGGGTCGTCGATGCCGGTGAAACCTTTGAGCTCGCCGGCCCGCGCCTTCGCATAGAGCCCCTTCACGTCGCGGGCCTCGCACACCTCGAGCGGCGTCGAGACCCACACCAACAGGAAGCTGCCGGGCCCGCCGGCCGCTTCGACCGTCCGTCGTACCCACTGTCTGGTCGCGTCGTACGGCGCGATCGGAGCGCACACCGCGAGCCCGCCGTGCTTGGTGACCTCGGCGGCGACCCAGCCGATCCGCCGAATGTTGATGTCGCGATCCTCGCGCGAGAACCCGAGGCCGCGGGACAGGTGGGTGCGCACGACGTCGCCGTCGAGCAGCGTGATCGTGCGCTCCCCGAAGAGCCGGTCGACCAGATGCTTCGCGATCGTCGACTTGCCGGAGCCGGACAGCCCGGTGAAGAGCAGCGTCCGGCCGGCGCCCGCGGGCTGCGGCTCGCTGTCGACCGTGACCATCGTGCTGGTGGTGTACGCCGCGATCAGTGCCCTGGCGAGCTCGTTCAGGTCGTCCGGGGCGATCGGCACCGGCACCACCCGGTTCGCGGCGGCCGACCAGGCCCGGGCCCAGGCGGCGTACCGCGCGTCGTCCGGCCGGACGCCGGCGGCCGGCAGCAGCAGCACCGCATGGTCGGGCACCGGCTTCACCGGCAACCTCCCTGGCGGCGGCAGCACGACCGGCGCATCGCTGCGGACCGCGTCGGGCTCCGGCCAGCGGCTGGGACCGGTCAGCTCGATCCGGCCGCCGACCCGCCGCGCCATCGGCGTGCCTTCCTCGTCGACGAACACGTCGCCGTCGGCCCCGGGCAGCTCGTGGGCGCGGTGGGTGATGCCGAGCGCGGCCTGGAACAGCCGCGCCTGCAGTGCGAGGTCCGCGTCGATCGCCGCCACGCGCGCAGGTTACCGATCCCCGTTGATCATGAGCGATCCCCGTCGATCCCCTTACCGATGTCCGTTGATCCCCTCACCGATCCCCGTTGATCATGAGCGATTTCGCAGATTTCGCGGCATTTCGTGCGGAAACGCTCATGATCATCGAGGGTTGGGGGGGTATGGCGAGCGGCGGTGAGGTGGCTGGCTCGTCGGTGGGGGCGCTGCGGCGCAGCTGTGACTTGAGGTACTCGCTGGAGTCGCGGCCGACGCGGCGCAGGATCGGCTGCTCGACCAGGTGGACCGACAGCATCGCGACGCCGATGCTCATCGTCAGCCACAGCAGCTCGCGCTGCCAGGTCGAGGCGCCCGGCACGATGTGGCCCATCAGCAGCCCGAGCGTGCTGTTCCACAGGTAGACGCCGTAGGAGATCCGGCCGAGGTAGGCGACCGGGCGGATCCCGCAGAGGATCGCCGTCGGGCTGCGCGGCGCGGTCACCATGCCGTAGATCGCGGCCGCGCTGCCGAACGTGCAGATCGACCACCAGTAGGTGTACGTCGAGGTCGCCCAGATGTCGGTGACCGCATAGCAGGCCGCGATGGCACCCATGCCGGCGAGCCCGAGCAGCCAGGACAGCTCGCGGCTGGGCGTTTTCGGCCAGCGATGCAACAGGATGGCGAGCAGGCACCCGACGAACAGCGCGTCCATCCGGGTGTCGGGAGCGAAGTAGATCCGCGCCTGCGTGATCACGCCGGTCGGCGTCAGCAACGTCGGGCCCGACGGCACCAGCACCAGCCGCTCGACGGTGGCCGCGATGACGCCGGCGACGGCGATCCAGACCGCGATCCCGATCCGCTTGCGCCACAGCGCGAAGAGCAGGATCGCCGGCCAGATGACGTAGAACTGCTCCTCCACCGACAGCGACCACGCCCAGCCGACGTGGCCGCTGACGTGCGTCGAGAACGCGATGACCGCGTCGGCGCAGTAGAAGAACGCCGGCCAGACGTGCCCGGCGGCGTACCCCCACGAGTCGCCGAGCACCGAGGACAACGCGAGGTAGCCGCCGAGCCCCAGCACCAGGGCCGGCAGCAGCCGCGCGGCGCGGCGGATGTAAAACCGGCTGCGGCTGACCCGGCCGGCCTTGTCGTGCTCGCGCAGCAGCAGCGTGCAGATCAGGTAGCCGGAGAGGACGAAGAAGATGATGATGCCGAAGTCGCCGCCCTGGATCTGCGCGCTGTGAAAGCCGAGCACGCCGACCATCGCGAAGCCGCGCAGCCCGTCGAGATCCCGCCGCCGGCTCATCGCTGCTCGCTCACGAGTGGACACTAACCATCTGAAGGTCCGTTTCCTGGCAAACTGCCAGAGTGCCCAGCCCAGCCGACGTCGTCGCGCCGTTGGCGTTTCTGATCGGCACCTGGCAAGGCACCGGAGTCGGCGCGGTGCCGGGCGGCGGCGGTCCCGACTTCCCGTACGCGGAGGAGCTCGCGTTTGCGCGCGAGGAGGGTTCGCCGTGGCTCGCCTACCGGACCCGGATCACCGCGCCGGATGACGGCCGGCTGCTGTACGCCGAGACCGGCTGGTGGCGCCCGCAACCGGCGGACGGCGACGACGAGATCGCGATCGAGGCGGTGATCGTGCGGCCCAGTGGGGTGTCCGAGGTGTTGCTCGGCCGGCTCACGACCGGGCCGGCGGGTGAGCAGATCGAGCTCGCCAGCGACGTCGTGGCGCGGACTCCGACCGCGCCGGCGGTCACGGCCGACCACCGGATGTACGCCGAGCGCGGCGGCAAGCTGATGTACGCCGTCGACCTGGCCGCCGACGACCTGCCGCTCGCCCCTCACCTGGCCGCGGCCCTCGACCGCGTCGAGGCGTAGCCGGCGTGCCGTACGTCCGCCGCAGGCGCCGTCGCAGCAGGCGCCGGCTGATCCTCGGGCTGAAGATCGCCGGCGCCCTGCTCGTCGTGGTGGCTGCCGGCGCGATCTGGATCGCGCTGCATGCCGCTTCCGCGGCGCACCGGCTGTCCGCCGTCCGCGCCGACATCGCCAGCCTGCGCGCCGACCTGATCGCCGGCCGCAGCGTCACCGGCGACGTGGCCGCGATCCGCACCGACTCGCAGTCGGCGTACAACGACACCCACGACCCGATCTGGTTCCTCGGCTCGTGGCTGCCGCCGGTCGGCGCGGTCCGTGGGCTCACGACGGTCGAGGCGAAGCTGGCCAGCCAAGTGCTGCCACCGCTGGTGTCCGCCGGTCAGACGCTCGAGCCGGCGCGGCTGCGGGTCAATGGCAACCGGATTGCGCTGGCGCCGCTGCACCGCGCCGCGCCGGTACTGAGCAACGCGGCCAAGGCGGTGCAACAGGTGCGGCAGACCGCGGCGGGTGTGTCGGGCGGCTGGTTCGGCCAGATCAACGACGCCCGGCAGAAGATCATCAGCCAGCTCGACTCGGTGGCCGGGTCGATCACGGATGCGGCGCGGTTCGCTCAATTCGGTCCGGCGATGCTCGGCGAACACGGGCTTCGGCGTTACTTCGTCGGCATCCAGAACAACGCCGAGGCGCGGGCGACCGGCGGCCTGGTTGCGGCGTGGGCGATCGTCACGGCGGATCACGGGCGGATCCGGGTGGCGCAACACGGCAACGACTCGGCGTTGCGGCCGGCCGGCGCACCGACGACCACCGTGTCCCGCGACTACCAGGACCTGTACGGCACGTTCAACCCGACGCAGCAGTGGATCACGAGCAACCTGTCGCCCGACTTCCCCGCGGCGGCGAACATCTGGGCGCACCTCTGGCAGGCCGAATCCGGTCAGCACATCGACGGCGTTTTCGGCGTCGACCCGTACGCGCTGCAGGACCTGGTCGCGCAGACCGGTCCGGTCGCCGTGCCCGGATACCCGCAGCCGCTGGGCGGGACCAACCTGGCGTCGTTCGTGGAGTCCAAGCAGTACAAGGTGTTTCAAGGACCGCTGCTGTCGTTCCGCAAGACGTTCCTCGGCCAGGTCGCCACCGCGGTCATCCGCAAGCTGCTGTCCGGCGCCGGTGATCCGGCGGCCCTCGTCAGCGTCATGGGACACGACGCCGGCACCGGCCACCTGCGGTTGTGGTCGGCCCATCCGGACGAGGAGGCAGCGCTGGCCGCGACACCGATCGCCGGCGCCATCCCGCGGACGCTGGCGCCGTACGTCGCGCTCAGCATCGACAACGCGACCGGCGCCAAGCTCGACTACTACCTGCAACGCAGCCTCGACTACCACGCCACCACCTGCACTGGCTCGACCCGGCAGGCGACGGTGACGGTCCGGCTGCGCAACGGCGCGCCGGCGCGCGGCCTGCCGCCGTACGTGTTGCTGCGCGGCGACCGCGGGGTGCTGCAACCCGAGCGGGTCGCCCGCAGCCGGTTGTTCGTGCTGCTTCATCTGACGCACGGCGCGTCGCTCGACAACGCCACGCTCGACGGCCGGCCGGTGCAACTCACGTCCGGCGTCGAGCAGGGCCACCCGGTGGTGCGCACCGAGCTGACGATCAACCCGGGGCAGACCCGCGTGCTGCAGCTGGACCTGACCGAGCCGGTGCCGTTCGGCGCGCCGCGGACCACGGTCCAACCGCTGCAACTGCCGCAGCGCACCGCGCTCGACGTCCCCAGCTGCGGCTGAGTTGTCAGCGTTTGCGGGGCCTCTGGCACCCGCGAACGCTGACAAGTGGTGGCGACTGGCCCGAACGGGCCACCCGCGGTCGATCGGCGATGGGCAAATCGGGTCAGATCAGCGCTAAAGGTGGTGGTCCAACCTGCCGATACGTTCCACATGCACCTCCGCTCGCTGCTGCGTGCCGCAGCTCCGGTCGCGGCTGCAGCGGCGCTGCTGGCCACGGTTGTCGCGCCGGCGGCGGCGGCGCCGGGGGGTGAGCAGCCGGCGCGGGTGACCGGCTGCGCCCAGCTGGCCGTCGGCGCTCAGGGCAACGCAATCGCGGCGCTGCAACGCGCCATCGGCGCCGAGCCGGATGGTGACTTCGGCCCGCTCACGACGAAGGCGCTCAAGCGGTGGCAGCGCGCGCACGCGATCGCTGCGTCCGGCGTCGTCGACGCCGCCACCTGGGCAGCGCTTCCCGCCGCGGTCGCGGCGAAGGTGTGCGGCAAGCCGGCCAGCGGCGCCGGCGTGACCGCGAGCTGCGCGGCGCTGCAAGCCGGCGACACCGGTCTCGCCGTGGTCGTGCTGCAGCGTGCATTGCGCATCACGGCGGACGGCGCATTCGGCCCCGCAACGGCGGCGGCGCTCAGCGCGCGCCAGCAAGCCGCCAAGCTGACGGCCACGGGCACGACGACCCGGGCGACCTGGAAGGCGCTGCACCGCGTCGGCACCCCGGTCTGCACCGGCCGCTCGACCGCGCCGGCTGATGCCAAGGCGCAGGCCAAGGTCGCGCGCCAGACCACCGCCGAGGTGGCCAAGCTGCTCGCCGGCCCCGGCACGACCGCGAACCGGCTCGCAAAGACGGCGTTGCAGTTCGCCCGCAAGCAGGTCGGCAAGCCCTACCAGTACGGCGCGGCCGGCCCGAAGGCCTACGACTGCTCCGGGCTGCAGCTGGCGTCGTACCTGCACGCCGGGCTCACGCTGCCCCGGGTTGCGGCCGACCAGTACGCCGCCGGCGGCAAGCAACTGCCGCTCGGCGCGGCGAAGCAGGGCGACCTGCTGTTCTACGCGAGCGATCTGACCAAGCCCGCCACGATCTACCACGTGGTGATGTACGCCGGTCACGGCAACGTGATCACCGCTCCCGAGACCGGCCGCAACGTCTCGGTCGAGCCGCTGTGGACGTCCGGCCTGCTGCCGGTCGCGGTGCGCCCGGTCGGCAATCTCGTCCTCCCGGTGAAGCGCGGCTCAACCGGCTGGACGGTCAGCCAGCTGCAGCTCGCGCTCAACCGGCACGGTGCCGAGCTGACCGTCGACGGCGGCTATGGGCCGATGACCCGGCAAGCGGTCAAGGCCTGGCAGCAGCAGCACGATCTGCGCGCGAACGGCGTGGTGCGGGTGTCGACCTGGCAGACTCTGTAGATCGGCAGCGGGAAGTCGACATATCCGGCAGCATCACCCGAATGGCGCCATCAACCCCTACTGACAGCGCACTGGTGACGCCCTAGCCTGAAACGGCTGCCTGGGATCGGACTGGAGTAATCGTGACGCTAGCGGACTCGAGCAGGTCGGAGATCGTCCTGCCTGCGGGTCTGCACGAGGTCGTCCGCCGGCTGACCTCGCGCGAGCACCGCGCCGTCGACGTCTGGCAGCGCCGGTACCTGCGCCGGCTGGTGATCGCCGACGCCATCCTGATCGTGGTCGCGATGACCATCGCCGTCGACATCCGGTTCGGTGACGGCGGGCAGAAATCGTTCGGCACGCTCACCTACGCCGGGTTGAGCCTGCTGCTGGTGCCGATCTGGCTCGCCACGCTCGGCCTCGGCCGCGGCTACCAGACCCGCATCCTCGGCACCGGCGCCGAGGAGTTCAAGCGGGTCGCGACCGCGTCGCTGCAGCTGATGGCGGCGGTTGCGATCGTCTCCTACGTCTTCGACCTCTCGATCGCCCGCGGCTTCGTCGCGGTCGCCTTCCCGATCGGGATCGGGCTGCTGCTGCTCGGCCGCTACGGCCAGCGGCGGTTGCTGCACCGTCGGCGTCGGCGGGGTGAATATGTGCACCGGGTGCTCGCGGTCGGCAGCCCCGATCACGTGGGCAACCTGGCCACCGAGCTGACCCGCGAGATCTATGCCGGGCTCTCGGTCGTCGGCGCCTGCCTGCCGCTGCCGGATGGCCAGCCGCGGGTCGGCGACGTACCCGTCCTCGGTTCGCTGACGCAGGTGCGCGCGGCGCTGGCCGCCAGCGACGCAGACACCGTCGCCGTGTGCGGCGGACCTGGCATGTCGTCGGACGTGCTGCGCCAACTGTCCTGGGAGCTGCAAGGCACCGGCATCGACCTCGTCGTCGCGCCGGCGCTGGTCGACGTCGCGGGCCCGCGGGTCAGCATCCGCCCGGTCGCCGGCCTGCCGCTGCTGCAGATCGACGAGCCCGAGCTCTCCGGCTTCCGGCAGTTCGTCAAGGCGTCGGTCGAGTGGCTGTTCGCGCTGCTCGGCTTCATCTTCCTGGTGCCGGTGATCGCGCTCTGCGCGCTCGCGGTGCGGCTCGACAGCCAAGGCGCCCCGCTGTTCCGGCAGACCCGGATCGGGCGGCACGGCCGGCCGTTCACCGTCTACAAGCTGCGCACCATGCGCTCGGACGCCGAGGCGCTGCTCGACACGCTGCGCGAGCAGAACGAAGCCGCCGACGGGCTGCTGTTCAAGATGCGGGAGGACCCGCGGATCACGCGGGTCGGTTCGTGGCTGCGGAAGTGGTCGATCGACGAGCTGCCGCAGCTGTGGAACGTCGTCAAGGGCGACATGGCCCTCGTCGGGCCGCGCCCGCCGCTTCCCGGTGAGGTGGCGCAGTACGGTGACGACGTCGCCCGCCGGTTGCTGGTGCGGCCGGGCATCACCGGGCTCTGGCAGGTGTCGGGACGCTCCGACCTCAGCTGGGAAGACAGCATCCGGCTGGACCTCTACTACGTCGAGAACTGGTCGCTCGCCCTCGACGCCTTGATCGTCTGGAAGACGTTCTTCGCGATCCTCCGCCGCGACGGCGCGTACTAGCTAGGCCCGCGAGGTCAGCGCCTCGCCGACGGCCTGCATCGCCTCGGCCAACCCGTCGCGCCAGTGCGGGAGCTCGGGCAGGCCGGCCGCCTGCCACTTCGCCGTCGACAGCACCGAGTACGCCGGCCGCGGCGCCGGGCGCGGAAACGCGGCGGAGGTGGTCGGGCGGACCCGCGCCGGGTCTTCGCCGATCTCGGCCAGGATCGCGCGCGCGAACACGTACCAGCTCGCGTCGCCCGCCGGGCTGCAGTGCCAGATACCGGGCGCCACGTCGGCGACCCCCAGCGCGACCAGCGCGCGGGCGAGGTGCAGCGACCAGGTCGGGCAGCCGCGCTGGTCGTCGACCACGTCGAGCGTCTCCTGCGACCGTGCCAGCCGGACGATGGTCTTGACGAAGTTCGGTCCGGTCGCGCCGTACAGCCACGCCGTGCGGACGACTTGGCCGTCACCGCCGGCCGCCAGCACCGCCTGCTCGCCGGCCGCCTTGGTCCGGCCGTAGGCGCTGCGCGGCGCGACTGGCGCGTCCTCCGGGTACGGCTCGGTCGCGTCACCGCCGAACACGTAGTCGGTGGAGACGTGGACCAGCCGGGCGGAGTGCGCGGCGCACCAGCCGGCCAGCAGCCCGGGAGCCACGCCGTTGACCCGCATCGCGGCGGCCTCGTCCGACTCGGCGGCATCGACCGCGGTGTACGCCGCGCAGTTGACCACGATGTCGGGTGCCGCCTCGCCCAACACCCGCTCGACCGCCCCGGGGTCGGTCACGTCCAGCGCTGCGCGGTCGCATTCGACGACGTCCGCGGCGTAACCGCGCAGCACGTGGGCGACGTCGGTGCCGAGCAGCCCGGCGGCGCCCGTCACCAGCCACCGGGTCACATCGGATCTCCGGTGAGCAGCGGCCGCCACCAGGACTCGTTCGCGCGGTACCACTCGATGGTCTCGGCGAGCCCGGTCTCGAAATCCAGCCGGGGTGCATATCCCAGCTCGGCGCGCAGCTTGGAGTCGTCCAGCGCGTACCGGCGGTCGTGACCCTTGCGATCCGCCACCGGCTCGACGGCTGACCAGTCCAGGCCGAACGCGGCGAGCAGCCGTTCGGTCAGCTCGCGATTGGTCAGCTGCACGCCGCCGGAGACGTTGTAGATCTCGCCGGCTCGGCCGCGCTCCAGCACCAGCGCGATGGCCCGGCAATGGTCGTCGACGTGCAGCCAGTCGCGAATGTTCAGCCCGTCGCCGTACAGCGGCAGCTTGCGCCCGTCGAGCAGGTTGGTGATGAAGAGCGGGATCACCTTCTCCGGGAACTGGTAGGGCCCGTAGTTGTTGGTGCATCGCGTGATCACGACGTCGACGCCGTAGGTGACGGCGTACGACCGGGCGATCAGGTCGCCGCCGGCCTTGCTAGCCGAGTAGGGCGAGCTGGGCTCGAGCCGGTCGGTCTCGCGGAAGGCGCCCTCGGCGATCGAGCCGTAGACCTCGTCGGTTGAGACCTGCAGCACCCGCCGAACGCCGGCGCGCAGGCACGCGTCGAGCAGCACCTGCATCCCGACCGCGTTGGTCAGGACGAACTCGGCCGCACCGGCGATCGAGCGGTCGACGTGTGACTCCGCGGCGAAGTTGACGACCAGGTCGTGGCCGGGCACGACGTCGCCGAGCGAATCGGCGTCGCAGATGTCGCCGCGCACGAACCGGTAACGGGGATGGTCGGCGACCGGCGCGAGGTTCGCCAGGTTGCCGGCGTAGGTCAGCTTGTCGTAGACCGTCACCTCGGCGTCGGCGTACGACGGGTAGCCGCCCCCCAGCAGGGTCCGGACGAAGTGCGAGCCAATGAAACCGGCGCCACCAGTCACAAGCACCCGCACGCAGGCAGGCTACCCACGGCCGTTTCGGATAGCGTCAGCGCGCGATGAGAGGCATCGTGCTCGCGGGTGGCACCGGGTCGCGGCTGTGGCCGATCACCCGCGCGATCTCCAAGCAGCTGATGCCGGTCTACGACAAGCCGATGGTCTACTACCCGCTGTCGACGCTGATGATGGCCGGGATCCGCGACGTCCTCGTCATCACGACACCGGCGGACGCCGACGGCTTCCGCCGGCTGCTCGGTGACGGTGAGTGGCTCGGCATGCGGATCGACTACACGGCGCAGCCGCAGCCGGGCGGCATCGCGCAGGCGTTCACCATCGGCGCGGACTTCATCGGCGGCGACGCGGTTGCGCTCGCCCTCGGTGACAACATCCTGCACGGCGTCGGGCTCGGCTCGCAGCTCGCCGCGTTGACCGACATCACCGGCGGCCACATCTTCGCCAGTCACGTCGCGGATCCGTCGGCGTACGGCGTGGTCGAGTTCGATGCCGACGGCAACGCGGTGTCGATCGAGGAGAAGCCGGCGAACCCGCGCAGCTCCTACGCGGTCCCGGGTCTGTACTTCTACGACAACGAGGTCGTGAACATCGCGGCGTCGCTGCGGCCGAGTGCGCGCGGCGAGCTGGAGATCACGGCGGTCAACCGGGCGTACCTCGACCAGGGCCGGCTGCAGGTGACCGTCTTCCCGCGGGGCACCGCCTGGCTCGATACCGGAACGTTCGCCAGCCTGGTGCAGGCGTCGGAGTTCGTGCGCGTGGTCGAGGAGCGGCAGGGCTTGAAGATCGGTTGCCCAGAAGAAGTCGCCTGGCGCAACGGCTGGATCGGCGACGACCGACTTCGGGCTCACGGCGAGGCGATGGCGAAGAGCGGCTACGGCGATTACCTGCTGCGGCTGCTGGAGTCGGGCCGGCGATGAAGATCGAGCCGCTGCGGGTCCGTGACGCCTGGGTCTGCCAACCGGAGGTCCACGACGATTCGCGGGGCAGTTTCGCGGAGTGGTTTCGCGCCGACCGGCTCGAGGCGGTCACAGGGCATCGGCTGATGGTCGCGCAGGCCAACCACTCGGTGTCGGCGGCCGGCGTGATCCGCGGCCTGCACTTCGCCGACGTCCCACCCGGTCAGGCGAAGTACGTCTACTGCACGTCCGGCGCCGCGCTCGACGTCGTCGTGGACATCCGGGTGGGTTCCCCGACGTACGGCGCGATCGACCTGGTGCGGCTGGACGACGTCGACCGGCGCGGTGTCTACCTGGCTGCCGGCTTGGCGCACGGCTTCTGCGCACTGCGCGACGACACCTCGGTGACCTATCTGGTCTCCACGGTCTACAACCCGGACGCGGAGCACGGCATCTCGCCGCACGACACGGACCTCGGCATCGAGTGGCCGACGGAGGTCGGCAAACTGGTCACGTCCGACAAGGACGCTGGTGCGCCGACGCTGGCCGACGCCCGAGCGGCCGGACTGTTGCCGGACTATGAAACTTGCCTGGCGGTCTACCGCGCGCGTTGATCGCCCAACTTCGCTCGGTTGCCATGCTTTGCTATGTCGGTGCGTCGCCCAGAACATCCCGTTGTACTGCTCGTGATCGCGGCAATCATCATCGCGAGCGGTGTCCTTATTGGCTTGGCGGTGCACCACACTCACGTGTCGAACCACCGCACGGTGAGGCACGTCAGCGCCGGACCGACATCGCCGGCGAGCTCCTCGTCGAGCGGACTCAGCACCGTCAATGCCGCAACCGTTACGTCGGACGACAGCAGCGAAGCCCCGCTGTTCGCCGCGGCCGACACCAAAGTCGCGTGGCGTGCGATCGGCGGCTGCAGCGGCAGCCCGCACCTCGGCATCACCACGGATGGCGGCCGCAGCTGGGGCAACCCGAAGTCGCCCGCACCGCACGTGCTCGCTCTCGGCGTGACCGGCGCGTCCAGCGGCTGGGTGGTCGGCGCCGATGCGCAGTGCAAGCCGACGTACTACACGACCAGCGACGGCGGGCAGACCTGGCAGCGCGGCAGCGGCCTGAACCGCGTGTGGTTCCTGACGCCGTCCGGGCTGCGCGCACCCGGCCAGACCGCGACCACGCCCTGCGGCAAGTCGACCCCGATCGCCGTCGCCGCGACCAGCGTTAGCGGTGCCGTCGTGGTGTGTCCGACCGGCGTGTTCCGCACCACCACCGCCGGCGACAGCTGGACGGCCGCCGGGCAGCTGCCGAGCGGGCACCCGGCCGCCGTCGGGCTGAACGGGAACGGCGCCGGTGTCATCGCGCTCGCCGGCGTGCACGGATGCGCCGGCCTGCAGATCGCAACGACGGCTGATGCCGGCCGCAGCTGGTCGGCGGGAAGCTGCCTGCGGCTCGCCAACCCGCCCGCGGGCGTCGGCTTCGGGTCCAGCGGTGCCGGCGTGCTCAACGCCGTCGGGGTGACGTACACGTCCACCGACGCCGGCCGCAGCTGGTCTAGCGGAAAACCCAGTATCTGAAGCCGATGAAGTTGATGACCGCGTTGACTCCTACCGCGACCAGCTTCGCCACCAGGTAGTACGCGCCGACCGCGGTCAGCCCGAGCACGAAGCCCAACGTCGACCCGACGTTCACGGCGACCAGCAGCGCGTAGCGCACCAGCCGCCGCCGGTGGTCGCCGCCGGCTTGGAACACCCAGGTGTGGTTCAGCCCGTAGTTGACGACCAGGCTGGCGGCGTACGCCAGCACGGTGGCGGCGGCCAGGATCAGGTGCAGCGCCGAATGCAGGACGAACAAGACGAGGATGTCGACCCCGACGCTCAGCCCACCGCTGACGACGAACCGGCCGAGCGAGGCGACCAGCGAGCGACGTCCCTCGACCGGGGTCGTCGCTCGCAGGATCAGAGTGCCCAGCGGGCCGGCGGTGCGGACCGCCTGCTCGTCGGCCGGCAAATGCTCAGCCACCGGTCTTCACCGCGACGACTTGCATCCGGTCGCGGAAGTCCGGCGCGACCAGCCGGTCGGCGACCCCGAGCCGCTTGGTCGCGGCGACGCCGGTGCGCCCGAGCCCGGCGGAGTAACCGCCCAACCGCTCGGCGTAGTACGCCGCGGTGAACACCTTCGGATGGGTCCGGATCGTCACGACCCGCAGGCTCTCGCCGATGAGCAGCCGCCGCATCGAGGCCCGGGTGAAGTACTGCACGTGCATCGGCAGCACGGACCACCAGCGCGCACCGAGCAGGCGCGCCGCCGCACTGCCGGCGTCCGGCGTGGTCAGGTACAGCGCTCCGCCCGGCTGCAGCGCCCCGGCCGCCGCCCGCACCGCGGCGCGCACGTCCAGCACGTGCTCGATTACGTCGCAGAGTGCGACGCAGCGAAACCCGCCGGCCATCGTCGCGAGCGACGCCAAGTCACCCACCCGTACGTCCAGCCCGCGGGCCTGCGCTCGCGACACCGCCCAGGCCGACGGCTCGATCCCGCTTGCCTGCCAGCCGCGCTCGGCACCGGCCGCGACCAGCGAACCGGTCCAGCAGCCGACGTCGAGCAGCCGCTCCGGGGCCACCGCCTGCTCCACCAGTGCCAGCGACCGCCGGCCGGTCTCGACCTGCCCGGGCTCCTCCGCGATGGACACCGGGTCGGCGGCCTCGCCGTAGGCCGCGGCCAGCGCCTCCGGCGACGGGCTCTCGGCCAGCGAGCCGTGACTGCAGTCGAGACAGGTCACGACCTGCCCCACCGTCTCGCCGTACCGGTCGGCGCTCGGCCGGAACCGGTCGGGGTCGACGCCCTGCTCGGTGGCCGCCGACGTCACGCGCCACCGCTGCGTCGACCGGCCGCCACCGCACACCGGGCAGCGCCAGGGGCCGGTCACGGGCGCGCCGCCGACGCGTCGGCGAGGATCGCACTTGCCGCGTCACTGCCCATCCGCACGCCTTCGCTCATGCCGCGGTCCTGCGGGTAGATCT
>DASZPL010000009.1:0-67533 GCA_035550315.1 Mycobacteriales bacterium
TGGGTGGAGGCCGGTCACCACAAGGACTGGGACGACTGGGCGCTGCCGCAGGTGCAGCAGCTCTACGGCAACGGCCGCGGCTTTGCCGAGCGCTCACACGTGCACACCGCGACCTTCGACCACGTGGGGGCGGCGTACCGCGACGCCGACCCGGTCCCGGTCGAGCTCGCTTTGGACCATGCGTACGACGGGATCGTCGCGGTCTGGCTGGACGGCCCGGAGGGGCTGGACGCGGCCGCCCTGCACGACCGGCTGGTGTCCGACGGCGTGGTCGCCGACCTGCTCGACGGCTCCCAGGTCGAGATCGCGTCGTCGTGGGTGCCGCGGCCGGAGTTCCGCAACTCGCGCGACAGCGCGCCGATGGCGCTGGGGTCGCCGGGCGGCGGCGAGAACCGGCTCTGCCAGCTGTTCTTCGTCGACGGCGACGTGCGCCAGGCGTTGCCCGGTTTCCACTCCTACACCGACCAGGTCGAAGCGGCCGGCCTCGCCGACACCCAGCTGGTGGCGCCGTTCCTGCGCACCCGGGTCGGCACCGATGCGTACGTCGACCAGCTCTGGTGAGCTGGCTTCGCCCGCTGTGGCCAAGGTCACAGCGGAATTTTTGTGGACATTTCAGCCTTCGGTGTAAAGATGCGCTTGCGGGAAGCTAGCAGCTTGCTAGCACCCGACACCGAAGGAAGTGGTGGGCATGAAGCAGCACAGCCGGCTCGACGATCTCCGTCAGCTACCGGTCTTTGCCACGTTGCCGCGGCGTTCCCTGCGGCTCGCCAGCCGGATGCTGACGCCGGTGAGCTTCGCCGAGGGCGACGTGCTCTGCGTCGAAGGGCACATCGGCCGCGAGGCCTTCATCATCGTCGAGGGCGAGGTCGAGGTCAGCGCGGGCGCGGATCACATCGCGACCGTCGGCGCCGGCTCGATCGTGGGCGAGATGGCGTTGCTGGGTGACGGCCGTCGCACCGCCAGCGTCACGGCGTCCGCCCCGGTGCGCGCGCTGGTGATGAGCCCGCAGGAGTTCGCCGGCATCATGGCGTTGCCGGGCGTCGCCACCACGATCCAGCAACTCGCCTCGGAGCGCGGGTCGGAACTGGTCGCCACCGCCGCCTAGGCCGGTCTCATCGCCAGGCGAAGACTGGTTGCTCGAGGTGGTCGACGCGCTGCGTCTTGCCGTGCAGGGCTAGCTCGCGGAACTGGTAGATCACCGCGGCCGTGGGGGCGTGGATCCAGGCGCCGAGCATCGGCAGCCGGATGATCGGCGCGGGCGACTCCGGAATCGTCGCGAACATCGGCGTGACGTCGAGGTCGGCCTCCCGCGCGATGTGCACGCTGTCGACCTCGGCCGGGTTCGGCCGCATCGCGCCGACGACGTCGCCGGCCCACATCACGACCGGCGTGATCCGGTAGCCGGATCGGGTCGGGTAGTCGTCGAGCAGCCCGAGCACGTCCGCCGGCTCGACGACGAGACCGAGCTCCTCGTGCAGCTCCCGCAGCGCGGCCGCCTCAATGCTCTCCTCGCCGTCGACCCGCCCGCCCGGCAGCGCCCACTGCCCGGCGTGCGCCCGCAGCTTGGCGGCGCGCCGCGTCACCAAGATGCCGGGACCAGCGGGGTCTTCGACCACGGCGACGGCGACGGCCGCTGCCCGCCTGCCATCGAGCGGGTGGGTACGCCGCTCGAAGCTCGCCATCCGCTCGGCGAGCACCGCGCGGTCGAGACCCGTCATCGCAACAGCGGCAGCACGTCGGCGCCGAACCCCTCAACCTGTTCGACCAGTTCGTCGGCGGTGCGGCTGGGGAACCGCACCTGCAGGTGGTTGACGCCCAACGCCGCCCAGTCGCGCAGCGCGTCGGCAAGCACCTCCGGCTTGCCGGTCGTCGCCGGCCGGTTGATGTCCCACGTGGGAGTGCCGACGTACAGCCACTCGCTGATCGCACCGATGTCACCGGTGTCGTCACCTCGCTCCGAGCGGTAGAGCTCGATCAACGGCGGCATCTGCTCGAGCGGAGTGCCCTGCGGCAGCCACCCGTCGGCGAGCTTCGCGGCGCGGCGGACCGCGGCGCGGGCGGAGCCGCCGACCCAGATCGGCGGCCGGGGCTGCTGGGTCGCCCGCGGCTCGATCGCCATGTCTCCCACGGCACCGTCACGCAGTGCCACATCCAGCTGTTCGATGGCGCGGTCGAGTTCCGGCCCCCGCGCGCTGAAGTCCACGCCGAGGGCGGCGAACTCCTGCTCGACGTGACCGGCGCCGACGCCGACGATGGCGCGGCCGCCCGAGAGCGCGTCGAGAGTTGCGAACGACTTGGCCGACACGATCGGGTGGCGGTAGTTCAGGTTGAACACGCTCGAGAGCAGCCGGGTGGCGCTGGTCTGACCGGCCAGCCACGACAGCGTCGAGATGGTGTCGTACCAGATCGCACCCATCCGGGGCACCAGCTCGGACGGGATCGCCACGTGGTCGCAGACGGCGACGTAGAAGAAGCCGGAACGGTCGGCCGCTTGCGCGACCGCCAACATCTCGGCGGGGCCGGCGGTCAGCTCCCACGGCTCGACGAAGTAGTTGCTCTGCGCCTGCACCGGCAGCTGGATGCCGACCACGACTTCGCCGGCGGGCACGATCGGGGCCATCGTCGGAGTCTAAGTGAGGCCGGCACGCTAATCTGACGGCGTGTCAGAAACGCCCGCGACGCTGAACCGGGTGCCGGCGATCGAGGACTGGTTCACCACCGACGACGAGCCGGTGTTGCTCGGCAACCGGTGCACCACCTGCGGCACCGTCTTCTTCCCGAAGACCTCGTTCTTCTGCCGCAACCCCGATTGCGACGGCGCGGAGTTCGAGGAGGCGCGGCTGTCGCGCCGCGGCCGGGTCTGGTCCTACACCGACGCGCAGTATCAGCCACCGCCGCCGTACATCGCGCGCAGCGATCCCTACCAGCCGTTCGCGTTGGCTGCGGTCGAGCTGGAGGCTGAGCAGATGGTCGTACTCGGTCAGGTCGCCGACGGGTTCGGCGTCGCGGATCTCTCGGTCGGGCAGCCGGTCGAGCTGGTCGTCGAGCCGCTGTACTCCGACGAGGAACACGAGTACGTCGTCTACCGCTGGAAGCCGGTGTCGTCGTGAGCGATGTGGTGGTCGCCGGGGTCGGGATGCACCCCTGGGGCAAGTGGGGCCGGAACTTCGTCGAGTACGGCGTCGTCGCCGCCCGCGCCGCGTTGGCCGACGCCGGCGTCGCGTGGCGCGACGTGCAGTTCGTGTCCGGCGCCGACACGATGCGCAACGGTTACCCCGGCTACGTCTCCGGCGCCACGTTCGCGCAGGCGCTCGGCTGGACCGGCGCCCGCGTCGCGTCGTCGTACGCCGCCTGTGCCTCCGGGGCGACCGCGCTCGAGGTCGCGCGTGCGGAGATCCGCTCGGGTCGGTGCGAGGTCGCACTGGTCGTGGGCGCCGACACCACGCCGAAGGGTTTCCTCGCACCGAACGCCGGCGACCGGCCCGACGATCCCGACTGGCTGCGGTTCCGGCTGCTGGGCGCGACCAACCCGACGTACTTCGCGCTGTATGCGCGTCGCCGGATGGCGTTGTACGGCGCCACCGAACATGACTTTGCGGCGGTCCGCGCGAAGAACGCGCGGCATGGCCTGGACAACCCGAACGCCCGCTATCGCAAAGACTTCAGCGTCGAGGACGTGCTGGCGTCCGCGATGGTCGCGGACCCGTTGCGGCTGCTCGAGATCTGCGCGACCAGTGATGGCGGCGCGGCGGTCGTGCTGACCTCCGCCGAGTGGGCGAAGCGGCACGGCGTTGCCAGGCCGGTCGGCGTGCGTGCGATCTCGACGGTGACGCCGGCGTTCCCCGAGTCGGTGATCGAGATGCCCAACTTCAGCACCGACTCCGGCGTGGCCGTCACCGACGCGGTCGTGCCGTTCAAGGACGCGATCGCAGCGGCGGCGTACGAAGAAGCCGGTTTGGGTCCCGATGACCTGTCGCTCGCCGAGGTCTACGACCTGTCGAGTGCGCTCGAGCTGGACTGGTACGAGCACATCGGGCTGTGCAAGCGCGGCGAGGCCGAACGGCTGCTGCACGACGGCGACACCACGATCGGCGGCCGGATTCCGGTCAACCCGTCGGGCGGTTTGGCGTGCTTCGGCGAAGCCGTCCCGGCGCAGGCGCTGGCGCAGGTATGCGAGGTCACGTGGCAGCTGCGCGGTCAGGCCGGCGCCCGCCAGGTCGACGGCGCGCGCGTGGGGTTGACCGCCAACCAGGGACTGTTCGGCCACGGCTCGTCCGTGCTGCTGTCCGTCTGATCAGCCTGCCGTCGCTCTCAGCCGCGATCATGGCGTTAGTGACGCACTAACGCCATGATCGGCGCCGAAACCGGTCACTAACGCCATGATCGGCGGGGGTAAGGGGCAGTGGCGGACGGACACTGGGCTTCGTCATAGCGATCGACCGGAGGTGCCAGATGTACGCGTGGCTCGTCGGCAAAGCGGTGCGGTTTCTCTACCGGCAGGTGGTGACCGGGCGAGCGCGCCTGGCAACCGCACTCGCCACCGATGACGTTGAGTTCATTTTTCCGGGGGAGAACAGCTTCGCCGGTCGCTACCGCGGCAAGCCGGAGCTGCGGGCGTGGATCCGCCGGTTCAGCTCGCTGCATCCGCAGTTCGACATCCACGATGTCGTCGTCAGCGGACCGCCGTGGAACATGCGAGTCGCGCTACGGTTCACCGACTCGATCGGCGATGACTACCGCAACGAGGGCATGGAGTACGTCCGGTTGCGTTGGGGCCGGTTGACGGACGTCCAGGTCTTCCTGAACACGGAGACGATCCACGCCTGGGAGCAGCGCCACCCCGAGATTGCCGCGCGCGCCAGTTAGCCGTGATCATGGCGTTAGTGACGCACCAACGCCATGATCGGTGCCGAAACCGGTCACTAACGCCATGATCGCCGGGAAACGTGGGGAGCGGGGGCGGGCGGTTATTTGATGGCGACGGGTACGACGGGGGCGCCGGCGCCGCCGACGAACGGTTCCGGCGTCGCCGAGAGCAGGAACGCGTAGCGGCCGTCGTCGGCGCAGTCGGCCGCCAGCGCCTCCAGGTCGAAGTTCTGCCCTTGCAGCAGGCCCATCTCGACGATGTGCAGCATGTGCACCGGCAGCAGCAGGCCGTCGACCTCGCCCGGGAACACCTCGAACGACAGGTTGTCGGTCGCGACGGCGGCGACCTCGCGGTCGTGGAACCAACGCACCGTCTGCAGTGACGGCCCTGCCGTCGAGATGCAGTAGCCGACCTTGTCGCCCGCATGCAACAGCTGCATCTGGCCGGTGCGCAGCAGCACGATGTCACCCGACCCGACCCGCACGCCGGCGTGCTGCTCGGCGCGCTCCAGGTCCGCTGGGGTCAGCGGGTAGCCGCCGTCGAGCCGCTCGACCCCGGCTGCCGCCGGCAGATCCAGCAGCACGCCCCGGCCGACGACCGGACCGATCGTCCCCGCGCCGAGCCGGCTGGCGCCGATCGCGTCGACGGCGTCGGGGGGCACGCCGTTGTACATCCGGTCGTCGTAGCTGACGTGCGCGAGCGCGTCCCAGTGGGTCGCCGCCTGCAGGCCCATCGTCACGGCGTCGTCGTTGAACCGCACAACCGGACCGACCCGGTCGGCTTGGTCGCCGGGCGGTCCCATCGGTTCGTGTACGGCGATCATCGTGCGCTCGGGGTTGGTCCGCCCCGGGACGAAGCCGAGCTGCGGCCCGTCCGCCGAGAGCGGGATCGCGAGCGGCAGCCGTTTGCCGTCGCGGACCAGCGCGGCCGCCGCGCGCACCGACTCCTCGGTGATGAAGTTGAGCGTGCCGCGCTGGTCGTCGGCGCCCCAGCGGCCCCAGTTGTTGACGGCGCGCGCGAACTCGGCGAAGTCGGCGGTGGTCAAGCCCGTGACAGTCAGTCGAGCGGTGTGCAGATCCGGCACGGGCGGAGATTGGTCTTCTCGACATCGACCCGCTTGAGGTCGTCGCGGCCGGCGACCGCCGGGCAGTCGCGCCGGTGGAAGATCGACCCGCTCGCGGTCGCCACGAACGTCCGGTTCGCCGTCCGGGCCGCCTCGACGACGCCGGCGGCACCACCGGGCGCGCCGGCACCGCCGGCGAGCAGCGACTCCAGCCGGTTCAGCGCCGCCGTCAGCTGCGCGGTCTGCTGCCGTGACTCGCGCACCCGGACGGTCTGCCAATACGAGAAGTAGACGAACCCGCCGCCGAACACCAGCGCGAGACCGAGGATGCCGCCGGAGATCAGGTAGTCGTTCTGCTCGAACGGTAGCGGCGTACGAGACGCGCCCGCCCAGCCGAGCAGGATCAGCGCCACGCCGAGCGGCATCAGTAGCCCGCCAACGATCAGCATCAGCCGGTCGAGTTGCCCGGCACCGGCGCGGGTGCGCAGCGTGCGCACCTGGCTCGACAACCGCGCCACGCGCTCCCGCGCCGTACCGCTCGAACGAGTGGCACCGGCCACTTCCGTCGATGTGCTCACTTGTCCTCCTCGAGCGTGCACACGGCGCCGGCGCCGGCACCCATGACTCCGCCGGGCAGCAGGTTGAGCACCGCCGCGACGAGCGCACATCCGATCAGCGCCAGGATCACCCAGGCGACCGGTACGGCGGTCGGCAGATGCGTCGACTTCTGGGCGAGCACCGGCGCCGTGCCGCTGTTGGGCGGGCCGCTGGTCGCGCCCGTGCCGGGCGCGTTGCCTGGCATGTTGACCGCTGGGATGTTGCCGCCGCCCCCCGTGCTGGACGGCGTGCCGCCGCCGGTCTGCGCAGGTGGTGGTGGCGGCGTCGTGATTGGCGTGTTCGGACCGGTGAAGGCGTGGGTCGCGGACGCGTCTGCGGTCACCCCGCCCAGCACGAGCAGCTTGCCGGTGTCGTTGAGCCCCGACTTGATGCCGGCCTTGTTGATCCGCACCTCGAGGCCAGACGCTTGCACGGAAGCCGTGTGGCCGTGCACGTGCTTGGTGACCTGCGGCAGCGAAATCGACAGGCCGAGCTGCGCGAGCGTCTTGTTGACCAGGTTGCTCAGCGTGTTGAGTAGTGACTTCGGCAGGAGCGAGGTCGCCAGGTGGATGCCCTTGTCGTCGATGCTCACCGGTACGCCGGCGACCTTGACGCCGGCGAGTGTGGTGTGTCCGGTGCCGTGCGCGGTGGCGCCGTCACTGGTTGCGTGCGCCACCGATGTGATCGCGTCGATGGTGAGCGCGGTGCCGCCGATCGAGAAGTTGTGGATCGTGCTGCTTGCGTCCACGGTGAGCGTCTTGGGACCGGTGATCTTGATGTCGGTCGACGCCTCGGTCTTCCCGAGCGCCGGCCCGAGCACGGGAATCCCGGCCCCGCCTAGCGATGACACGGCCGAGACGTGGGTCGGGAGCGCGGTCGCCGTCATCTCCAGGCCGGGCTGGCTGAGGTTGTCCGTGGCGTCGCCGGTGCCGGTCTGCGCGGATGCCTTGAACGGGTCGTTGAGCAGGTTGGCGATGTTCTGCGGGATCTGGTTGAGGCCGAGCAGGCTGAGGATGTCGCCGGCGTGGCCGCCGGTGTCGCCCGGCCAGAAGATCGAGGTGAGTGAGGCGCCGACGCCGCCGGACTGCAGCGTCGACTGCGCAAACGGCAGCTCGGCCTCGGCGTCCTCGCCTTGGTGGGAGTAGAACGGGATCCGCAGCGCGGTGGCGTTCGCATCGGCCGTCACTGAGCCGAGCCCGGACCCGACGTCGGCGCTGCCGGCCGCCTTTGCTGCGGTGCGCTGTGACGCACTCGCGGAGGCGTGGCCGTTGACGACAGCGGTGGCGACCGGCCCAATGGCGACGACGGCAACCATCCCGGTGCCGATCGTGATCCGGCGCAGTGCAGAGCGACGGCCCGGCCGCGTCATGCCGCCCCTCCGAGGTAGGCCTCCGAGACCTGCTCGGCGACGTCTTGTGGTTCGCCCACGGCGACGATCTTGCCTTGTGTCATCACTGCGGCAAAGTCGGCGTACCGCAATGCGGTGTTCGCGAACTGCTCGACGATGAGGATGGTGATGCCCGACGACGCCAGTTGGCGGACCAGGTCGTAGAGCTCAGCCACGATGATCGGGGCCAGCCCCATCGAGATCTCGTCGAGCAGCAAGACGGCCGGCTCGGCCACCAGCGCGCGCGACATCGCGAGCATCTGCTGCTCGCCGCCGCTCATCGTGCCGGCCCGTTGACCGCGCCGCTCGGCGAGCCGTGGAAACCGCTCGAACGTCAGCTGCTGCACCCGCCGCAGCGACAGGCCCGCGGCGTACGTCCAGATCCGCAGGTTGTCGTCGACCGTGAGGTTCGGGAAGATGCCGCGGCCTTCCGGAATCCGGCTGACGCCGGCCCGGGTCAGCGCGTCCGGAGCCGCGCCGTTGACGTGGGCACCGGCGATGTGAACGCACCCGGCGGTCGGTCGAAGCGCGCCCGAGATGACCTGCAGCGTCGTGGACTTGCCGCCGCCGTTCGGCCCGAGCAGCGCGTAGACCGACCCGGTCGGCACCGCGAGGTCGACGCCGTGCAGTACCTCGATCCGGCCGTAACCGGCGCGGACTCCGACCAACTCGACGGCGTGCGTCATCGCGCGATCTCCGCGGTCGATTCGTCCACGCCGAGGTACGCCGCCTGGACCGCCTGGTTTTGCTGGATCTCCGCGGGTTTGCCGGAGGCGATGATCTGGCCGAAGTCGAGCACGAAGATCTGCGCGCACACCCGCATCACCAGGTCGACGTCGTGCTCGACCAGCAAGATCGCGGTGCCGTCGCGGACGAGGTCGAGCATCAGGTCGCCGAGCACGTCGGTCTCGTCGGCGTTCAAGCCGGACCCGACCTCGTCGAGCAGCAGCAGCTTGGGCCGGGTGGCCAGCGCGCGCCCGAGCTCGACCAACCGGGCCAGCCCGGTCGGCAGCGCGTCCACCCGCGCGTCGGCGACCGCGCCGAGCCCGACCCGCGCGAGCACTTCGCGGGCGACGTCGCGCGCCGGCGTCGGGTCGCGGGACCACGACTTGTGGAACTCGGCCGCCGCCAGCACGTTCTCCGCGACGGTCAGTGAGCCGAACACCTCGAGCCGCTGGAAAGTGCGGGCGACGCCCAACCGGGCCCGCTTGTACGGCGGCAAATGGCTGATGTCCTGCCCGTCGACGTACACCCGGCCGCGCGTCGGTTCCTGCAAGCCGGTGACGACGTTGAACGTGGTCGTCTTGCCGGCGCCGTTGGGTCCGATCAGGCCGGTGATCTCGCCGCGCTGCGCCGCCAGGCTGGCATCGGTCACCGCGTTGATGCCGCCGAACCGCACCGAGACGTCGACGACCTCCAGCGCCGGCGCGTCATGGCTGCCGGCGGGGCGGGTCGCCTCAGCTGCCGGCGCCGACAAGCTGGTCACCCTCTTCCGCGATGAAGACGGCGGCCGGCGTGCCGACGGCCGGGCCGGGTGCGCCGCTTTGGCGGCGGGCGTTCGCCGCGCGCCAGGCGTCGGCCAGCTGACCGATCCGGCCACCCATGCCGTAGGGGAACAGGCCGACGCTGATCGCGCCCAGGCCGGTGAGCAGGTATTGGGCGGTGCCGAGCTGCGGCACGTGCTGAGTGAGTAGCGGATACAGCGCGTAGACCAGCGCGCCGAGCAGCGCCCCGGTGGCGGTGGTGATGCCGCCGATCCGGGCGAGCAGCAGGATGACGAGGCTGAGCAGCGAGGCGAAGTCGTTCGTCGTCACCAGGCCGGGGCTGCCGCCGAACAGTGCGCCGGCCAGGCCCGCCATCGCCGCCGCCGCGGTGAACGTGATCAGCTTGGTGAAGTTGACGTTGACGCCCAACGTCGCGCAGGCCGCGGGGGAGTCGTTGGTTGCGACCAGCTTGCGGCCGAACGGCCCGCGGCGCACCGCCAGCACCAGTACGGCGCAGACCACGAACACGACGACGCAGAGCATGAAGAAGCCCCGGTCGGACTGTGTCGAGATGCCCGGGATGTGCACCCGGGCGACCGCCTGCGCGCCGCCGGTCCCGAGGATCTGGGTGAATACGGCGAGCTCCATCACGGCTGCGAACGCGAATGTGGCCAGCGCGAGGTAGAGCCCGCGGAGGCGCAACGTCGGCAGCGCGATCAGCGCGCCGACGCCGCCGGCGAGCCCGATCGCGGCGAGCACGCCGAGCAGCGAACCGCTGTCGCCGCCGATCCGCCCCATCGCATACGCGCCGAGCCCAACGAACGACATCTGGCACAGCGAGACCATGCCGCCGTACCCGGTGACCAGGACGAGCGACAGCAGCACCAAGGCGAACGAGAAGGCGTTGGCGCCGATCCGCAGGTTGCTGCCGGACAGTGCGCCCGAGATGAAGTACGCCGCGACGATCACTACGGCGCCGGTGACCAGCGAAGAGCCCAGGCTCGCGACCCGCGGCGCCACCGCGCCGCTGAACGACGCGGTCCGCAGCCGGTCCTGCGGCAGCAGGATCAGCACGACGAACAGCACCGCCATCGGGATGACGAGCTGGACCTGCGACAGCCAGCCGCTGCCCGGCAGGTAGCCGAGCGCCATCGCCTGCCCGATCGCGATGACCAGGGCTCCGGTGATGGCGGTCGCGATGTTGCGGAGCCGGCCGATGATTGCCGCGGCGTAACCGTCGACGACCAGCAGCGTCAGGTTGAGGATGTTGAGCTGCGCGATCGAGGCCACGAGGATTCCGGCGGCCGCGGCCAAGATGCACGAGAGCACCCACGCCAGTTGCTGCACCCGGATCGGCCGGCCACCGGCCATGGCGAGCAACGCGGGGTTGTCGACGACGGCGCGCATCGCGATGCCGAGTCGGCTGCGCGTGAACAGCACCCGCAGCCCGATCGCCGCGGCCACCAACGCGGCGACGGTCGCGACGTCGTGGTACGTGACGAGTACGCCGCCCAGGAAGAAGCCGTTGCCGTGGAAGAACTGCGGCAGCGCTCGGCCGACCGTCGGCTTCCACGCGATGTTCGCGAGACCGACCAGGAAGAGCAACAGTCCGACCGTGACCACGACCGCGACGTCGACCGGCTGGCCGTACAACCAGCGCATCAGCCCGCGCTCGATGATCAGCCCGAACAGCGGGGCGATGACCAGCAGCGCGAGGATCAGCGCGAGGAAGACGTTCAGGTCCCAGCCCTGCCAGAGCTGCCAGAACACGAACGCCGCCGCCATCGCGATGGCGCCGTGGGCGAAGTTGAAGATGCCGGTCGTCGTATAGGTCACGACGAGGCCGGTCGCGATCAGCGCATAGACGCAGCCGGTGACCAAGCCACCGATTGCAAAGCCGAGAAACTCGCTCATCGACGCCGGCTTCCCTCGACCAGCATCATGTCAGTCCCTGAGGAACCGGCCGTCGCACCGGTAACCGGACGACGGCGCGACCCGCGTGAACTGGGAGTTCGCCAGCTGCCACACGACGTAGCAGTGCACGCCGACTGACTTAGACCCGGGCTCGGCTGGAGCGACGACGCCGCCCGCGTTGAAGTTCTTGATTTTGTGCAGCGCGGCTAGCACGGTGCGACGGTTCGCCACCTTGCCGGCGTTCTCGAACGCCTGCTGGAACAGCCGCCCGTCGGCCCAGGCATACATCGCGTAGAGGTTCAGCGGCTTGCCCGGGTTGGTCCGACGGAACCAGGTCTGGAGCAGTTTCAGCTCCGGGATCTGCGCGGCGTCCTGGGTGTTGAAGAACATCGAGTACTCGTTGTAGCCCTGGACCTTCAGGTCGTTCTTATTGCCCTGGTAGAAGCCGAGCAGCGCCTGGTCGTAGGCGATCGGGATGATGTTGATCAGGTTGTTGCAGCGCGAGTTCGCGTGCTCGTTCTGCAGCATCGTGGCGGCGTTCTGCGCGTTCTCGGTCACCTCGAAGAAGATGCGGACGCCCGAGTTGCACATCTTGGTGAAGTCGTTAGTGAAGGAGGTCTCGGTCGGCCCCGCCGTGCGGCTGTAGGTGAATCGCCAGCCCTGGCTCTCCGCCGCGTGTTCGATTGCCTTCTGCTTGGCGACCGCCGACGGGATGTTCTCGATGATGGTGCCGACGTGCTGCACCGCGCTCGCGCCGTACTTCTGCTTGTAGTAGGCGAATGGTCCGGTGGCGTAGCCGAGCCCACCCGGCTCCAGGTCGAAGTGGTTCGACAGCGTGCCGGCGGCCGGGTCGAGCGACACGTGGATGTCCGGCACCGTCGGGTGCTGCTTCAGGATGGTCGCGCCGCAGCCGTCGTACAACGAGAACGTGCCGACCAGCGCGAAGTCCTTGCTGATCAGGTTCTGGGTGTCGTTCTGGTTCTGGCTGCAGTTGGTGCCGCCGTCGGCCGCGTCCACGTGGATCGCATGACCACACAGCCCGCCGGTGTGGTTGATGTAGTTGGCGAACGCCTCGATGCCCTGCACCGCCCCGGTGAACAAGCCGGGGACCGGACCGGTCAGGTCCGCGATGGTGCCGAGGTTGATCGTCGACTTGGTCAGCCCGACATCGGTGCCCGACGTCGGGCAGCTCGTGGTCTTGGTGCCGCCTGTGCTGTTCTGCGTGTTGCCGCTGCTCTTGATGGAGCCGCCACCGGTGCCCCCGCCACCGGTGGTGGTCGAGCCGCCACCGGCCGCCGCGCCGCCGCCCCCGGTGACCGCGCCGCCGCCCCCGCCCCCGCCGCCGGTGACCGTGCCGGTCCCGCCGCCAGTGACGCCGGTGCTGCCGCTCCCACCCGTGATCGCGCCGCTGCCACCGGTGCCGGCGTTCAGGACGGCGGCCGCCGCCTGCTTGCGCTCGCCGGCGGACAGCCGCGCGCCGCAGGCCGTGCCGAGCAGACCGACCAGCATCACCGCCGCGACCACCCGGCTGCTGCGCATCCGACTCCTCCGCTTCACCGGGGTCGCCGCCCCGGGATGGTCATCGTGGTGCCTGCCGGATCACCTGTCGAGGGCAGTCCGAGCTTGCGGTGATCCCAGGACCGGATGCGCTCCGGCTTGATCCGTACGGCGATCCGCTTGTTGAGCATCGCCTCCACCATCGGCTTCAGCTCGTCCGAGTAGGGCCCGTAGTAGCGCTCGAACACGCTCACGCCGATCCGCCACAGCAGGTCGGCGTCGTCGCTCACCTCGGCCGTGCCCTCGATCGCCACGCCGCGCAGATCCTCGTAGACGGCACCGTCCTCGACCAGGCAGCTGACCGCTGGGTTGCGGCGCAGGTTGACGACCTTCTGCGACTTCGCCTTGGTCTCGAAGCAGATGTCGCCGTCGACCAGCCCGAACCACATCGCGACCAAGTGCGGGTGCCCGGTCGGGCCGACGGTGGCGAGCGTCATCGAGCGGCTGCCTTCGAGGAACTGCCGCACCTCGTCATCGGACATGACGATCTGGGCGCGTTGGTTGATGCCCACGACGGTCAGCCGGCGGTCGACTCTTCGAGCATCCCGGCGAGCCGCTCGGTCGTCGCGATCCACTCCTGCACCAACTCGAACATCACCTCGTGGGTCGGCCGCACCTTGTTCATCCGGCCCACGATCTGACCGACCGGGAACCCGGAGAGCTCCTTGGTGTGCGCGCGGCTCACCCGCCGGGCCATCTCTCCCCAGAGGATTCCCTGCAGCGGCATCGGGAGGGTCTTCGGCGCGTCCTCGCGCTCCCACGCGTCGGTCCATGCCGTCCGCAGCTGCCGGGCCGGCTTGCCGGTCATCGCGCGCGATCGCACCGTCCCGCGGGAGTCGGCGGCCAGCAGGTTCTCCAGCGCCTCCTGGCCGGTATCGGCCTCGGCGACGGTCAGCCAGATCGAGCCGGTCCACGCGCCCTGGGCGCCGAGCGCGAGGCCGGCCGCCATCTGCCGGCCGGTGCCGATCCCGCCGGCGGCGAGCACGGGCACGTCCGGTCCGACCGCGTCCACGATCTCGGGGACCAGGACCATCGTGGCCACGTCACCGGTGTGGCCGCCGGCCTCGGTGCCTTGCGCGACGATCATGTCGACGCCGATCTCGACCTGCTTCTCGGCGTGGTGCTTGTTGCCGACCAGGGCGGCGACCAGCACACCGTGCTCGTGTGCCTTGTCGACGACATCCTTCGGCGGCGGGCCGAGGGCGTTGACCAGGAGCCGAACCTTGTCGTGGCTCAACGCGACGTCGACCGCCCGGGTGGCCTGGTCGTCGACGCCGAGCCCGGCGGCGCGCGCCCGCTCCTGCATGCCTTCGGGCAGCGGCGGGACGTCGTACTCGGCCAGGATCTTCTCGAGGTAGTCCCAGTGCTCCTGCGGGATCATCGTGCGCAGCTCGGCCTCGTCCGGCTGCTTGCCGCCCTTGCCGACGTAGTTCGCCGGCATCACGAGGTCGACGCCGTACGGCTTGCCCTCGACGTGGTCGTCGATCCACTTCAGCTCGATCTCGAGCTCCTCCGGCGTGAACGCCAGCGCGCCGAGCACGCCAAAGCCGCCGGCCCGGCTCACCGCGGCCACGACGTCGCGACAGTGCGAGAACGCGAAGATGGGGAACTCGATGCCGAACTTGTCGCAAACCGGTGTGCGCACACCGCCTCCTGTCTCGCCTGGTCCGGGCAGCCGGGTCGCGCCGCCAAATCTGACGACCCGTCAGATGCAGGGTACGGTGCCCGACGTGACCTCACAACGGTCGGCCGAGTTCGTGACACCCACTCGTGACCAGATCGTTGACATCAGCCACAAACATGTCGTCCTGATGGAGACGTCCGACGCGGACGACGCCTGGATCTGGGCGAACATGGAGCACGTCCTGCTGCGCACCGTCGGGCGGCGCAGCGGCGCGGCGCACAAGGTGGCGCTGCCGTTCTGGCGCGATCCGCAAGGCCATCGGATCGTGGTGGCGTCGTTCGCCGGGTCGGACCGGCATCCGGCGTGGTACCTCAACCTCACCGACCGCTCGGTCAATCCGGAGGTGCTCGTCCGGGTGCAGGGCGGCCTGTGGTGGATGGACGCCCAGATCCTGGACGGCGATGAGTACGACGAGATCTGGCGGTTGCTGGTGATCGACCGGCCGCACTACGACGACTACCGCACTAAGACCGACCGCAAGATCCCGCTCGTGCGACTGGTCGAGAAACGACCTGGCTGAGTGGCCGACTACGTCGTAACCGGCGCTGCCTCCGGGATGGGCGCCGCCACCGCGGCCCGGCTGTGCTCCGACGGGCACCGGGTGATCGGCATCGATCGGCGCGATGCCGACGTGGCGGCCGACCTCGGGACGGTCGCGGGTCGCCGTGACGCGATCGCCGCAGTGCATGCGCTCACTGAGTCGCTGGCCGGGATCGCGTTGTTCGCGGGGCTGGGCGGGGCGACCGGACGACCCGCGCACGACCTGGTCTCGGTGAACTACTTCGGCTCGATCGACGTCCTCGTCGGTCTCCGGCCGCTGCTCGCCGCAGCCGCCGAGTCATACGCGCTGCTCATCAGCTCCAACTCGACGACCTGCCAGCCGGGCTGGGACCCGGCGCTGGTCGAGGCCTGCCTCGACGGCGACGAGGCGCGCGCTTGCGAGATCGCCGATCAACGGGACTCGGTGATGGCGTACCCCGCGACCAAGACCGCGGTGGCGCACTGGGCGCGCCGGCATGCGCCGACCGACGAGTGGATCGGAGCCGGCATCCGGCTCAACGCGCTCGCGCCCGGCCTGGTCGAGACGCCGCTCGCAGCGGCGCAGCGCGACGATCCGGTCCTCGGGCCGTTCGTCCGTGACTTCCCGGTGCCGGTCGGGCGGGGCGCCACCGCGGCGGAGCTGGCCGAGGTCGCCGTGTTTCTGCTCGAGCCGACGGCGCGGTTCTTCTGCGGCTCGGTCGTGTGCTGCGACGGCGGCACCGAGGCGCTGCTGCGCCCCGACGACTGGCCCGCCCGCTGGCAGCTCTAACCCGGCCATCACTCCCGCCCTCTCCCGCCGAGTGCGACGAACCTCGCGTTTCGCGGCGCTCAGAACGCGAGTTTCGTCGCACTCGGCGTGAGGTGGATGGGTAGTGACTTGTAGGAGTTGTTCAGGTTGGAGCGCAGCCGGCGTGGCTCACCCGCCAGCTCGAAGTCATGGAAGCCGCGCAGTAGCTCGGCGAAGAAGATGCGGCTCTCCAAGCGAGCCAAATGGACGCCGACACAGAAGTGCTCGGCCTGGCCGAACGACAGGTGCTTGTTCGGCGTACGACCGACGTCGAACTGCTGCGCGTCGCAGAACACGCTCTCGTCGCGGTTGGCCGAGGTGTAGTACATCGCGACCTTGTCGCCGGCGCGGATCGGTTGCCCGTTGAGCTCGGTGTCGGCGGTGGCGGTACGCCGGAAGTAGTGCAGCGGGTTGGCCCACCGCGCCATCTCCTCGACCGCCGAGGGGATCAGCGCGGCGTCGGCGCGCAGCCGCTCGAGTTGGTCGCGGTGCCCGATCAGCGCCAGCAGGCCGGACGACAGCAACGTTTGCGTGGTGTCCTGCCCCGCGGTCACCAGCTGCACGAACAGCGTGGCGAACTCGACCGGATCCATCGACGTCAGCAGGAAGTCGGTGAGGTTGTCGGCGGCGTCGGCCGCGGGTTGCCGGGAGATCGCCAGCTGGTAGGCGTAACCGCCCATCTCCGCGGAGGCATCGGCCGCGGTCCCGGCCTCGGCGGTGAAGTCGGGATCCTGGCCGTGAGTGATCCGTTCGGCCAGCCGGTGCACCCGGTCCCAGTCCTCACGCGGCAGCCCCATCAGCCGTCCGACCACGCGGGTCGGCAGGTGGGCAGCGACGTCGTGGACGAACTCGACGGTGCCGCGCTCGGCGGCTTCCTCGAACACCTCGCGGCAGATCGTGCGGATGTCGTCCTCGAGGTGGGCCAGCGCGCGCGGCGTCAGCCGGGCGGTGAGCGGCTTGCGAACCACCCGATGCCGCGGCGGGTCCATCGCCAGCAACATGCCGCGCATCTGCTCCAGCCGCGGCGGGTCGAGGTCCTCCAGCACTACGCCGCCGGCCGCCGACGAGAACAGCAGCGGCTGGCGGGCGACCGTCTCGACGTCGGCATGCCTGAGGATCGCCCAGTAGCCGGCCGAGCCGGACATCTCTTGCCAATACACCGGCGTGGTGGCGCGCAGCTCGATGAAGAGCTCATGCGGTGGTCCGTCGGCGTACGTGTCCGGATCAGCCAGATTCGGCCGCGCTGCCGTCGAGGTGCTCGATATCGCCGTCATCGCCGACCGCGATCAGCTGACCAACACCGCCGGCTTCGGCAGGCCGGCGGCTTCGCACAGCGCGTAGTACGCCGCGAGCGTCGAGGCGCCGTCGGTGACCGACTCGACGCTGCCGTCAGCGCGCAGGTTCAGGTTGGCGCCGTACATCTGGAACCACACCCGGGTGTCGTCCTCGATCACCGTCAGCGTGTGCACCGACCCCGCCGGCTCGTAGAGGAACGAGCCGGCGCGGTTGACGTAGTCGTACTCCTTGTATTTCCAGGCACCCGAGGTGGTGTAGCCGTAGACCGGCCCGGTGTGGCGATGGGTTTGCACCTCGAAGCCGGTCTGGAACACGTTCTCGACGATCCAGAGGCCCTCGGCGGCGTCCACCTGGAGCACCTTGAGCAGGTTGCCGCCGCCGATCTCGACGAACGGGAGGTCGTTGGCACCGACGTGTTGCGCGAGCGGAAGGTCAGCCGTTGCCGTCATCCTGCAACCGTACGACGTGATGGCCGCGCCCGAGGTGGATCGCGCGGTCACCGACATGAATCGTGGTTCGCCCATCGGTCGTGACGCGCAGCCGGCCGGCGTGGCCGGCCGCGAAACCGGCGGCGGCGGGGAGCACTCGCAGTGACCGCACGTTGGTGAGCCGCAACGTGATCACCGGCTTGGCGGCGGGCCGCCGGCCGCGCGTCCAGGTCTGGGTCGTCGCCAGCCCAGGTCCCGGACCACCGCTGAGCGCGACGTTGCGGGTCAGGTGCGACGTCACCGCGCGCTCGGGCCGCTCGCCGGAGTGTGCGGCGACGGTCGCGTCGCGGCTCGCGGACCGCGCCGTCAAGTCGCGGACCCAGTAGTCGCCGGTCGTGCCGACGCCCAGGCCGGGTCGCTGCGTCCAGGGGATGCCACCGGAGAGCAGCTTGGTCTGGTCCAGCGAGGTCGGCGTGTTGCGCGGCACCCAGGTGAATGTGAACGAGCCCGGGTTGCGGACTCGCCGCGGATTGTCCATGTAGTGCGCCGCGTCGCCGAAGGCGTCTTCGAGCTCGAACGCGATGTGGTCGGTGGCCGGGTAGAGCAGCCAGCGGAACCGGTTGCCGAGCGCAGCCAGCTGGTTGGCCTCGGCTGCCTCGAGCGTCACCGGCACCAGCTCGTCGGCGAGCCCGCCGGCAAGGTACGTCGGGATCCATCGCAGGTTGACCACCGACGGGTCGGTGCCGATGCCGCCCGCCAGTGACACCGCCTTGGCGAACAGGTCCGGGTGAGCCATCGCGAGCGAGTTCGTCCCGATGCCACCCATCGAGTAGCCGGACAGGATGGTGCGGTTCGGGTTCAGTCGGTAGGCCTTGGCGACGGCGTGCCAGACCTGCCAGAAGTCGAGCTCGGCGTAGTCCCAGTAGTTGCCGTCCGGGCCGCGGCCGAGCGGCGTCACGCAGATCGCATGCCGGTCCTGGCAGGCGAGGCGGCTGAACCGGGGCGTCGTCGCGGCGTACTGGTTGTGGTCTTGCGTGAGGGAGTGCAGCAGGAAGGTCAGCGGTGCGGGATGCCGCGGGCGGTAGCTCGTGGGGACGTATACGGCGTACGGCTGGACCCGGCCGAGGTAGTTGGGATCACCGTCGAGGATGGTCGAGGCGCCGGCGACCATGCCGGCGCCGAGGTCGACGTCGGAGACGTACCACCGGTCGCTCCAACCGGTCGGCCGCGGCTGCGGCGTCCGGACCCGATGCGCCAGCCGTGACCAGCGCACCGTGGCCGAGAACGGCGTGACGTTGCCGGCCAGCAGTTGCCGGGTCTGGGCGACGTCATCCCAGAAGTTGAACCGAGGCGCTTCCTGAGCGATCGATCGGAACGTCACGTTGTAGACCGCGGGTTCGGTCGGCAGCGCGTCGGGCGGCCGGGCGAAACCGGTGCCGGCCGGATTCGCCAGCCCGGCGGCGAGTCGGATCCGCCACCTGCCGGTCGGCCGCAGCACCGAGTCGGGCACCCGGACGACGAACGACTGTGCCCTGCGGTCGACCGTCACCGGCAGTCGGCGAATCAGCCGGCCGGACGGCACCGCGAGCACGCGGGCGCCCTGGCTCGACACCACCATCGCAGTGTCGATGCCGGCCGAGCGAACGCCGGCGCCGGCCGGCCAGGTCGACCCGCCGGTCTTCGGGTCGGCGTCCCGGTCGAACGTCCATTCCGCGATCGGCACCCGCGGGCTGGCCAGCGTGGTCCAGTCGACCCGCCAGTAGGTCGCGTGTGCTCGGCGCAGCACGGCCGTCCGGAAGATGTCGGCGCCGTTGTTGTGCGCCGCGCCGGGCGGATAGGTGTAGGTGCCGAAGCTGGGCGAGCCGGCGGTCACGGCGATGTCCCCGACCGAGGCCGTGGTGGTGCCGTGGTCGTCGTACAGGAAGTCGGTCCAGTAGAAGCCGCCGTCGGCGAGCCGCCCCGTGCCCGACGTGCGCGGGAAGGCCTCGTTGCTCCCGGGCCAGCCGTTGGCCGCGGGCAGTCGCGGCTCGCGTCGATACAGCGCGCGCGGCGCGTCCGCGGGCAGGTCACCGCGCACCGTCGCCACTGCGCGACTCGGTCGATGCGTCGCGGCGAGTGCGGACGCGGGCGCGGCCCCGGCAACGACGGAGGCCGCGGCTACCAGGGCGATGGCGGTCAGCCGCATCGGGAGATCATCTCAAATCTGACGCCTCGTCAGATGTAGGCTCAGCCCATGGAGGAGTTCCCCAGGATTGTCTCGGTCGACGACCACGTGGTGGAGCCGCCGAACCTGTGGCAGGACCGGCTGCCGACGGCCATGAAAGAGCGCGGTCCGAAGATGGTGTTCGCGCCGCGGGGCGATGTGAGCTTCGTCGGCGGCAAGCTGACGGTGTCGATGGGGGAGCCGGGCAGCGGCCCGGACGTCGCGTGGTGGGTCTACGAAGACCTCAAGCGCCCCTTGATGCGGCTCGACGCCTCAGTCGGCTACGAGCGCGACGAGGTCGACCTGCGGCTGGTCAACTACGACCAGATGCGCACCGGGGCCTACTCCGTGAAGGAGCGCCTCGAGGACATGGACGCGAACTGGACCGACTCGCAGATGTGCTTCCCAACGTTCCCGCGGTTCTGCGGTCAGACCTTCCTCGAAGCCAAGGACAAGGACGTCGCGCTGGAGTGCGTGAAGGCCTACAACGACTTCCAGGTCGAAGAGTGGTGCGGCCAGGCCGACGGCCGGCTGATCCCGCTGATCATCGTCCCGTTGTGGGACCCGCAGCTGATGGCCGCGGAAGTACGCCGCAACGCCGAGCGCGGCGTGCGCGCCGTCTGCTTCACCGAGATCCCGCCGTTCCTCGATCTGCCGAGCGTGCACGACAAGAACCACCACTGGGACCCGTTCTTCGCCGCCTGCGAGGAGACCGGCACCGTCATCAACATGCACATCGGCTCGTCGTCGAAGATGCCGTCGACGTCCAAGGACGCGCCCGCGGCGGTCGGCTCGACGCTGACCTTCGCGAACTCGTGCTACTCGCTGGTCGACTGGCTGATGAGCGGGACGTTCGAGCGGTTCCCGAAGCTGAAGATTGCCTACTCCGAAGGCTCGATCGGCTGGATCCCCTACGTGCTGCACCGTGCGGACGTGGTGTGGGAGGAGAACCGGGGCTGGGGCGGCATTGCCGACCAGGTCACCCGGCCGCCGAGCGAGATGTACTTCGAGCACGTGCTCGGCTGCTTCTTCGATGACCCGCACGGGTTACTCAACCTCGACCACATCGGCTACGACAACGTGGCCTACGAGAGCGACTACCCGCACTCCGACTCGACCTGGCCGAACACCCGGGCGGTCGCCGAAGAGCAGATGAAGCACCTCGACCGCGACGTCGTCGAGAAGATCGTCCGCGGCAACGCAATCCGGTTCTACGACTTGACCGCCGACGGTCGCTGGAAGGGCTGAGGCCGCGCATGCTCGACTACCTGATCAAAGGTGGCACCGTCGTCGACGGCAGCGGGTCACCGTCGTACGTCGGCGACGTCGGCATCCGCGACGGCCGGATTGCGGCCGTTGGCACGGTCACCGAGGACGCGACGGAGACCTTCGACGCCACCGGCATGGTGGTGACGCCCGGGTTCATCGACAACCACACCCACTACGACGCGCAGCTGTTCTGGGACCCGTGGGTCACCCCGTCGAACGAGCATGGCGTCACGACCGTGCTGGGCGGCAACTGCGGCTTCACGCTGGCACCGCTGCGGTCCTCAGACGCCGACTACGTCCGGCGGATGATGCAGAAGGTCGAGGGCATGCCGCTCGAGGCCCTGGAGACCGGCGTCGAGTGGGGCTGGGAGAGCTTCGCCGACTACCTCGACGCGGTCGAGCACAAACAGCTGGCCGTCAACGCCGGGTTCCTGGTCGGGCACTGCGCGATCCGGCGCTACGTCATGGGCGCGGAGGCGACCGACCGCGAGGCCACCGACGACGAGATCAAGTCGATCGTCGCGCTGCTGCACGAGTCGATCGAAGCCGGCGGGCTCGGGCTGTCGACCACGCTGTCGCAGACCCACTCCGACGGCGACGGCAAGCCGGTCGCGTCGCGGATGGCCGGCAAGGACGAGCTGCTCGCGTTGTGCACCGCCGTCGGCGAGCACGAGGGCACCTTCCTCGAGGGCATCGTCCCCGGCTGCCTGGACAAGTTCAGCGACGACGAGATCGAGCTGCTCGCCTCGATGAGCGCGGCCGCCAAGCGCTCGCTGAACTGGAACCTGCTCACCATCGACTCGCGCGAGCCCGACCGGATTCCGCGGCAGTTGCAGGCGTCGCAACGGGCGCGAGAGCTCGGCGGGCGGGTCATCGGACTGACGATGCCGGTGCTTGTCCCGATGAACATGAGCCTGCTGAACTTCTGCGGCCTGTGGCTGATCCCCGGCTGGGGCGAGGTGCTCAACCGGCCGGTGCCGGAGCGCATCGACCAGCTCCGCGACCCGGCCGTGCGCGCGCACCTCACTGAGCGGGTCAACAGCAAGGAGGCCGGGGTCTTCCGGCGGCTCGGCAACTTCTCCCGCTACGTCATCGGCGACACCTACAGCTCGGCCAACGATGGGCTGAAGGGCCGCACCGTCAAGGACATCGCGGCCGAGCGCGGCCAGGACCCGTTCGACACGTTGCTCGATGTCTGCATCAATGACGAGCTGCGCACCATCCTGTGGCCGATGCCGAACGATAACGACCCCGACACCTGGGCGTTGCGGCAGCAGGCCTGGGCGGAGCCGGACGTGATGCTCGGCGGTTCGGACGCCGGGGCGCACCTCGACCGGATGGCAGGAGCGCCGTTCCCGACCCGGTTCCTCGGCGACATGATCCGCGGCCGCAAGCTGGTGCCGCTGGAGCGCGCCGTGCAGCTCATCACCGGCGACCAAGCCGACGTGTTCGGTCTCGTCGACCGCGGTTACCTGCGCGAGGGCTACCACGCCGACGTGGTCGTGTTCGACCCGGAGACGGTCGCGTCCGAGGACGCGACACTGGTCGCGGACCTGCCGGGCGACGCGCCTCGACTGACCGCGGGCGCGATCGGCGTGAAGCGGGTGCTCGTCAACGGCACCGAGACGATCCGCGACGGCGAGGCGACGGGCAGCCGGCCCGGCACGCTGCTGCGCTCCGGCCGCGACACCGCGACCGTCGCCACCAGCTAACCCACCCCGCCGTACCCGCCCTCTCCCTTTTCAGATGATCATGAGCGATTTCGCGCGATTCGCCGCGAAATCTGCGAAATCGCTCATGATCACCGCGGAGTGAGGTGGGTGAGGAGGTCGTCGGCGGATTGGGTGTTGATCACCCACGCCGCGTCGATGCCGCACTCTTCCGCGCGGGCGCAGCCGTTCTCCTGCCACTCGAGCTGGCCGGGCGCATGCGCGTCGGTGTCGATCGAGAACATGCAGCCCATCTCCACGGCCAGTGACAGCAGCCGGCGCGGCGGGTCGAGCCGCTCCGGCCGCGAGTTGATCTCGACCGCGACGCCGAACTGGCGGCAGGCCTCGAACACCAGCTCGGCGTCGAAATCGGACTCCGGCCGGCCTCGCCCGGTCAGCAGGCGACCGGTGCAGTGACCCAGCACGTCCATGTGCGGGTTCGCGATCGCGGTCACCATCCGCCGGGTCATCGCCTCCCGGTCCATCCGCAGCTTCGAATGCACCGACGCGACGACGACGTCGAGCTCTTCCAGCAGGTCCGGGTCCTGATCGAGCCCGCCGTCCTCGAGGATGTCCACCTCGATCCCCGTCAAAATTCGAAATGGCGCCAGCTCCTCGTTCAGGGCGCGCACCACCGCGAGCTGCTCGCGCAGCCGCTCGGGCGTCAGCCCGCGCGCGACCGTCAACCGCGGCGAGTGGTCGGTCAGCGCCATGTAGTCGTGGCCGAGGTCGCGCGCCGCGCGGGCCATCACGTCGATCGGTGAGCCGCCGTCGCTCCAGTCGCTGTGGCAGTGCAAATCGCCGCGCAGCGCCCGCCGCATCGCGGACGGTTCGGCGGCCGCCGGCTGCTCGCCTGCCAGCTTCGTCAGGTACGCCGGAACCTTCCCCGCCACTGCCTCCTCGACGACGGCCGCGGTCGTCTTGCCGATCCCCGGCAGGTCCGTGAGCGTGCCGTCGGCAACCCGCTGCTGCAGCTCGCCGGGTGACAGCCCGGCGACAACCTCGGCCGCGGTGCGGAACGCCCGCACGCGGTACGTCGGCTCGCGGGACCGCTCGAGCAGGTAGGCGATCCGGTCGAGGTCGGCCGCCGGATCGCGGGCCGAGGCCGGTTTGCCCGGTTTCGGCATAGCAGCAGTCTGCCCCGCCGGCGCCGCGACTCTCCCATCACCACCCTTGCTCGGGTGATGCTGCCACCTTAGGGTGGCGAAACTCCGCAGAGAGGCACATCCGGTGCGGACGGGAGCGACAGGACGCGATGCAGTGGCGTCACCGTAATGGGGGTGTTGCTCGCGTGCGCCGTCATTTCGGCGGGCACGAAGCTGCTGGACGCGTCGCACGGCTGACCATCGCCATCGCGGTAGTCGCGGGCTGCGGCATCTTCACCATCGCCTCGCCGGCCGCCAAGGCAGCCTCCTCTCCGAAGCACTCGGCGTCGACAACTGGGGCGTTCGTCCCGGGCGAAGCCACCGCGATCTCGCAAGCGCTGGCGATTGCCCCTCGCACCGGGGGACTTGCCGCGGCGATCAACATCGGCATCTCGATTGCGCAATTCCGCAGCTCGCTCGCGCAGGCCTCTAGCCAGAGCGCTGACCTCGGCGTCGTCGGCACCACGCTCACGGTGCAATGTGATGCGTCACCGCCGACGCTGCAACCCGACCAGTTGCCGCAACCGCTAGTCGCCGAGTCCACCGATGGCAACAGTCACGCCGAAGCGACGACGGCTGGGACGGGTAACAACGGCGTGCTGGCCGTCGTCGGCAAAGAATCCGTCAATGTCGCGACGACGCCGGCTGCCACCGCGGGGTATATCGGGAATGCGCTTGGACTGTCCGGCCTGCTGAAGACCAGCGGGCTGACCAGCACGAGCACCGCCCGGCTGATCCCAGGGCAGGCGAGGATCGCGACCGCGACGGCGCAGATCGGCCAGCTCAGCCTGTTGAACGGCATGGTGAAGTTGTCCGGGCTGACCTGGACGGTGACCCGGCGTACTGGCACCCACCCGTCGTCCCACGGCTCGTTCCAGGTCGGCGACGCCGTGATCGCCGGAAAGCACCTGCCCTCGGTGGGCGACAACCTCACCTCGCTGCTCAGTGCGATCGACAAGGCGCTTGCGCCGGTCGGCCTGCACGTCGACTTCCCGACCTTCACCGTCCGCAAGGACGGCACCCGGATCATGTCGCCGCTCACGATCGGCATCGACAACTCGAAGCTCGGCGGCAGCCTGATCAACCCGGTGCTCAATGCGCTGCAGCCGATCACTAACCCGCTGCGCAAGGCGTTGACCGACGCCACCTGCAAGACCGGCGCCGTCCTCAGCGCCCTCGACCTGCTGACCAGCGCCCTGGACGGCACGGGCGGCCTCGACATCAACCTCGGCGGGGTCAGCGCGGAGAGCGACGGCAAGACCTACAGCAACCCGTTCGGCCAGCCGCCTCCGGCAACGACGCCGCCGACGTCGACCGGTCCGCGCGGCGGCTCGCCGGCAGCGCCCGGTGGCGGCTCACCGGGTGGTGTCAGCCCGGCGAAGCTGCCCCCCAGCTCGGTCGGACCAGCCGACGGTGGCGGCGGCACGTCGCCCGTCGTCGCTAACACCGTCGCGTCGTCGCGTTGTTCGACGACGAGCTCGGCCGGCCGACCGTCCTGCAGCAGCGGCGCCGCGCTGGTGGTCGGCCTGATCGCGCTCGGCACGGTGGGCGCGATCGGCACGGCAGACTTCCTCGCCATGCGCCGACGCCGGCGACTGCCGCAGGTCGAGCTGTGACCGTCGCTTCCCTGCCAGCTCGAGGAGATTGCACGCGATGAACATCCGCCCGGAGTCGCGGACACTGCTGCGCGGCTATGGCCCGTTGGCCTGCCTGCTCGTGGCGTTCGCGCTAATGGCGGCCTTCGTCCCGACCGACGCGCCGCAACGGATCACCGTCACCAAGACCGGGGCGGCGACGTCTGCCGGTGGCGGCGTTGCCTCCGGCCCGGCTGGCAGCCAGGGGGGCCGGACGGGCGCTGCGGGCGGCACGACCGGTGCCTCGGCGCCTGGATCCGGGCCGGCCGGCAGTTCCACTGCGGCGACCGGTCCCAGCGCCGTACCAGCCCACACCAAGCGATGCAGCGGCCCGCAGGTCTCCGGCGACCCCTACTCCCCGCCGTGCATCTCCTTCCACGGCAGCAACGGCGGCGTCACCGCGCGGGGCGTGACCGGCAGCACCATCACGGTCGCCTTCCGGCAGACCTCCGACCCGGGCTTCCAGCAGACCCTGGCCAAGATCGGCGGCGCGCAGTTCTCCGACACGCCGGCGGACATCCGGCGGACGATCGAGGGCCTCGCCGACTACTTCAACAAGAACTTCCAGTTCTACGGCCGCAAGCTGCACTTCGTCTTCTACAACGGCCAGGGGTCGCAGACCAACGAGCTGCTCGGCGGTGGCCAGCAGGAGGCCGGCGCCGACGCGCTGAAGGTGGCGACCAGCATCAAGGCGTTCGCCGACATGAGCGCCACCACGGAACCGTACGGCGACGCGCTCTCCCGTGAGCATGTGCTGAACTTCGGCGAGCCGTACCTGTCGCAGAAGTGGTTCGAGCAGCGCGCGCCGTACGCCTGGAGCCTCGCGACCGACTGCACGGCGGTCAGCGTGGCGACCGCCCAGGCCGGCGTCGTCCAGCTCGCCGGCAAGCCGGCGCAGTTCGCCGGACCCGGACTGCAGGGCAAGCCACGCAAGCTCGCCATCCTGGCCCCGGACAACCCGTGGTACCAGGAATGCGTCCAGAACGCGCTGAGCATCTACCGCCGCGCCCACGTCGCCGTCCCGGAGACGATTCCGTACCAGCTGAACCTCTCGACGCTGTCGAGCCAGGCGGCGAGCGTGATCGCGAAGCTCAAGTCGCAGGGCATCACCACCGTGGTCTGCGGCTGTGACCCGGTCTTCCCGGTCTACCTGACGCAGCGCGCGCAGGAGCAGAACTACAACCCGGAGTGGGCCGTCGTCGGCGTCGCATTGACCGACCAGGACATCGTCGGGCAGCTGTTCAACCAGAACGAGTGGGCGCACGCGTTCGGCGTCACCTACCAAGGACCGACGATCCCGTATCAGGCGACGCTCGGCTACGCGGCGTACAAGAGCGTGCGCAGCGACGAGCCGGCGCAGGCGGTCAACCTGATCTACGCCCAGATGTACATGTTGGCGCTCGGCATCCAGCTGGCCGGACCGGATCTGACCGCGGCCAACTTCGAGAAGGGCATGCGGGCCTATCCCGGCGGCACCGGTGAGTTCGGCACCTGGGGGTTCCCCAACGGCCACTTCACGCCGACGCTCGACGGCGCCGAGATCTACTGGGACCCGAACGCGACGTCGAAGTACAACGGCAAGCAGGGCGCCTACATCATCTCCAGTCCCCGCTACCTGACCGGGCACGTGCCGCGCGGCAACTTCCCGCACACGCCGTACAAGGGACACCACTGAGTAACGCGTGCCCACCGTGACCGACCTCACCGACTGGGTCGCCCGCCACCGCGCGGTCGCGATCGGCAGCGGCCTGCTCGCGATCCTCATCATCTTCGCGGCGGCCGACTCCGGACGGGCGCCGTTCGGCGTGATCCTCGAGGGCGGTGTCTACGGCTCGGTCAACGGCCTGCTCGCGCTCGGGCTGGTGCTGACCTACCGCTCCGACCGGATCGTCAACTTCGCGTACGGCGCCATGGGCGGGGTCGGCGGCACCGTCGGTGTGCTGCTCTACCTCAGCCAGCACTGGAGCTACCCGGCGTGCATCATCGCGGGGCTGGTGTGCGGTGCGGTCGTGGGCGCGCTGACCGAGTTGCTGGTGATCCGGCGGTTTGCCCGCACCTCGCGGCTGATCCTGACCGTGGCCACCATCGGTCTCGCCCAGCTGCTCGGCGGCATCCAGGTCTTGCTGCCGCGCTGGCTGGGCGGGTCGACGCTGATCGGCGGCTTCTCGACGGCGCTGAGTGGGCACTCGCTCAACGTCGGCCCGGTGCTGTTCACCGGCGACGACCTGCTGGCCGTCGCGGCGGTGCCGTTCGCGCTGATCGCCCTCGGCTGGTTCCTGCTGCGCACCGACTCCGGCACCGCCGTCCGCGCGATCGCCGACAACCGCGATCGGGCGCTGCTGCTTGGTGTCCCGGTACGGCGGCTGGCGACGGTTGTCTGGACGGTCGCCGGAGTGATCGCGACCCTCGCCGTCCTGCTGCCCGCTCCGACGCAAGGGCTGACCATCGACGCCGCGGCCGGGCCGACGCTGCTGTTGCCGGCGCTGGCGGCCGCCGTCATCGCCGGGATGGAGTCGCTGCCGATCGCCGTCTTCGCCGGCATCGGGCTCGGCATCCTCGACAGCATCGTCCGCTGGAACGTCAACAAGCAGGCGGTCACAACCGTCGTCTTCCTCGGCATCATCCTGGTCGCGCTGCTGCTCAACTCCGGTCCACGCGGCCGGCGGGCGGGCGGCGACGAATCCTCGCTGTCCACCGTGGAGCAGCGATTCCGGGAGCTGCCCGCGGCGCTGCGGCGGCTACCCGAGGTCATCGCACTGCGCAGCGGCGGCGTCGTAGCAATGGCCGCCGCCGCCGTGCTGATCCCACTGGCGTGCAGTCCGAGCACGATCCGGCTGTTCAGCATCGCGCTGATCTACGGCATGGTCGCGGTCTCGCTCGTGCTGCTGTCCGGCTGGGCCGGCGAAGTCAGCCTGGGGCAGTACGCCTTCGTCGGGCTCGGCGCGGTCTTCGTCGGCGACCTGATGAACCACTGGAACATCGACCTATTCGTCTGCCTGGTCGGTGCGGCGCTGGCCGGCGGCGTGCTCGCCGTCCTCATCGGGCTGCCGGCGCTGCGCATCCGCGGACTGAATCTCGCTGTGACCACGCTCGCGCTGGCCGTCGCGATGGACGCGTTCTTCCTCAATCCGGTGAACTTCAACTCACTGATCCCCGGCACGATCCAGCGGCCGGTGCTGTGGAAGCGCTTCGACCTGCACTCCGAGCGCGCGTTGTATTACCTCTGCCTCGGCATCCTCGTGCTGGTCATCGTCATCGTCCGGGGGCTCCGGCACGCCCGGCCGGGCCGGGTGATGGTGGCGACCCGCGACAACGAGCTGGCAGCCGCTGCGATGGCGGTGCCGACCACCCGGGTCAGGCTGGTCGGCTTCGTCGCCTCCGGCGCGATCGCCGGAATCGCGGGCGGGTTGCACGCAACCATCCTGCAGAGCGTCGGCTTCGGGACCTATCCGCCGACCGAGAGCCTGCTCGTGTTCTCGATGGTGGTGATCGGCGGCATCGACTCGATCGCCGGCGCGTTGCTCGGCGTCGGCCTGATCGAGCTCGCGGTGCACCTGTGGCCGACGTACCAGTTGCTGATCACGGGTGTCGGGCTGCTGGTGATCCTGATGGTGCTGCCGGGCGGGCTCGCCACCGCGCTGTTCGCGGTGCGCGACCGGTTGGCGATCTGGCTGGCGAAGCGCCGCGGCATCGACCTGACGCGCGCTGCCGACGGCTCGGTCGCGCCCGCGCCGGCGGTGATCGCCGCCGCCACCGACAGCGACGCGTTGCTGCAGTGCCGTGGCGTGCAGGCGAGGTACGGCGCGATGCAGGTGCTGTTCGGCGTCGACCTGGACGTGCGCGAAGGCGAGACGGTCGCGCTGCTCGGCACCAACGGTGCCGGCAAGTCGACCATGCTGAAGGCGGTCTCCGGGCTGATGTCGCCGTCGCCCGGCCGGGTGCATTTCGCCGGCCGCGATGTGACCTCGTCGAGCGCGACGGCGAAGTCCGCGGGCGGGCTCGCGATGATGCCGGCCAAGGCCGTGTTCCCGTCGTTGTCGGTGAACGACAACCTCCGCGTCGCGGGATGGCTGATCCGCCGGGACCGTGGCGAGATCGCCAGCGGCCGCGAACGGGTGCTCGCGCTGTTCCCGCAGCTGCGCGACCGCGAGACCCAGCCGGCCGGCAACCTCTCGGGCGGCGAGCAGCAGATGCTGTCGCTCGCGATGGCGCTGCTGCGCCGGCCTCGGATGCTGCTGATCGATGAGCTGTCGCTGGGCCTGGCGCCAACTGTGGTGCGGCGGCTGCTCGACGTCGTCCGCGCGCTGCCCGGCGAAGGCGTGACCGTGCTGATCGTTGAGCAGTCGGTCGACGTCGCCTTGCAAGTTGCCGAGCGGGCGGTGTTCCTGGAGCGCGGCGAGGTGCGGTTTGCCGGCGCGACCGCGGACCTGCTCGAGCGCCCCGACGTACTGCGGTCGGTGTTCATCAGCGGCGCCCAGGCGGTAAGCAGCAACGGCGACCGGCCCAGTCGCGGCAAGCGGGCCGCCGCAGCAAACGGACGACGCAGCCCGGCGTACGTGAAGCTGTTGGCGCAGCCGGAAGTGCTGCAGTGCTACGACGTCGGCGTCAGCTTCGGGCCGATCCGGGCCCTCGACTCGATCGACATCGCGCTGCACAAGGGCGAGATCCTCGGGCTGATCGGCCACAACGGCGCCGGCAAGACGACGCTGTTCGACGTCATCTCCGGCTTCCGCCGCGCGGACCAAGGCCGGGTGTTGCTCGGCGGCGCCGACGTCAACGGGATCGGGGCGCCGACCCGAGCGGTGCTGGGCCTCGGTCGCTCGTTCCAGGAGGCGCGGCTGTTCCCGGCGCTGACCGTGACCGAGACGGTGTCGGTCGCGCTGGAGCGTCACCTCGCATCGCGCGACCTGGTCGCCGCAGGCCTCCGGCTGCCGGCGTCGACGATGTCGGAGGCGCTGGTCGCCGAGCGCGTGCAGGAGCTGCTCGAACAGCTCGGGTTGAGTCGTTACGCCGAGGCGTTCGTGGGCGAGCTGTCGACCGGCACCCGGCGGATCGTCGAACTGGCCTGCGTGCTCGCGCAGGACCCCGCGGTGCTGCTGCTGGACGAGCCGACGGCCGGCGTCGCGCAGCGCGAAACCGAGGCGCTAGGCCCGCTGCTGCGCAAGGTCCGCGACGACACCGGCTGCACGATGCTCGTCATCGACCATGACATGCCGCTGCTGACGTCGCTGTGCGACCGGCTGGTCGCGTTGGAGCTCGGCCGGGTGATCGCGGACGGGCCACCGGAGGAGGTGCTCCACCACCCGCTCGTGGTCGCGTCGTACCTCGGCACCGACCTGAAGCCGGATGCGCCGACGCCCCGGAAGAAGGCGGCAAGCCCGCGCAAAGCGACCGCCCCGCGCAAGGCGGCCAGCCCGCGCAAAGCGACCAGCCCGCGCAAATCAACCGCAAAGGCGGCCGCGAAAGGTTGATCTGCGCGGGTTCGGCGGAAAGAGTGCGCGGGTTCGGCGGGGAGAGGCGTTTGGGGCGACCCGGGTTGGGCGGGAGCTACGCCGGGTCGAGGCCGCCGGCGGTGAACCGGGCCCGGGTCATAGTCACGCCGCGGAACTCGCCGCTGCGCAGCAGGCCGGATAACGGGCCATCGGCGCGCGCGTCGACCACCACCTTGGTGTAGCGCGCCAGCCCGCGCATCCGGCCCGCGAAGCTGCGCACCTCGCCGGCCTCGGTGACCTGCCGGCCGCGCGTACGGGCCATCGACGGAAACGCCGGACCGATCCGTCTCGCCCGGACCGCGATCTGCCAGCTCGGCTCGGCCGGTTGTTCCGGCGCGATGGTCACCGCCCCCTCGTCGGCAGACCAGTCGAAGCGCGCGAGCGCCTTCGGCAGCAGCCAGTTCGCCCGGCCGCCGACGATGCTCGGCAGCGAGTCGACCACGATGAACGGGATGTGACCCGGGCCGGCCACGGTCGCCGCGATCTCGGAGTACGGGCCGACCGGCGTCTCGCGGTAGCGGACCAGCGCCCAGATCACCATGGTCGCCGGCGTTGCCCGCAACGGCTCGGGCAGCAGCTCGACCGCGTCGCGATGCGGCCGATGCCACCAGGTCACTACCTGGCAGCGGGTCTGCCACGGCGCGGGCGCGACCGAATCGGGGAGCCGGCGGACCAGCTCGGCCGGCAGCCGGGTCTCCGGCAGGCCGGCAGCCGCGGTCACGGCGTACGGCGCAACGAACGTCACCGGGCGCTCACTTCCCTTCGAACTCGGCCGGCTGCTTGGCGGCCCGCGCGGCGTACCCCTTCGGCATGTCCTCCGAGACGAACTCGACCGAAGCGCTCATCGCCTCGAACCGGAGCGCGTCCGCGAGCCCTCGATCGGCGAACGCGTTGATCGTCCGCTTGATGCTCTGCACCGCGAGCGGCGCGTTGTCGCGAATCTCACGCGCCAGCTGAAACGCGGTCTCGTCGAGGTCTGCCCGCGCAACGACGCGCTGGACCACGCCGATCCGCTCGGCGGTCGCGGCGTCGATCCGCTGGCCGGTCAAGGCGAGCAGCTTTGCCCAGCCGGCGCCCGCGTCGCGCGCCAACCGGAGGTCACCCCCGGCGTCGACAGAGACGCCGACCTGCGCTTCGGGCAGCGCGAAGATCGCGTCGGCGGCGGCGATGCGGATGTCCGCCATCAAGGCGAGCTCGAAGCCGAAGCCCAGGCAGTAGCCCTGCACCGCCGCGATGATCGGCTGCGGCAGCTCGGCGAACGCGTGGAACCGCTCGTGCACCCAGCGGATGCCCTCGTAGTAGTTGCGGGTCTTCTCGGCGGGGGAGCGGCCGGTGACCCGATCCTCCGGCATGCCGAGGTCGACGCCCGCACAGAACGCGCGGCCTTCGGCGCGGAGCACGACCACCCGGATCCGGTCGTCGAAGCGGATCTCGTCGGCCCGCTTGCCGAGCTGTCGGGTGGCCTCCCACGACCAGGCGTTGAGCTTGGCCGGGCGGTTGAGGGTCAGTACGCCGATGCCGTCGGCGACCTGCAGCTGCACCAGCCAGTCGGCTTCGGGTTCGACCGGTTCCATCCGGACCATGCCGGTGAGTATGCCGCCTGGCGGACTCCGGCCCCCGCCCTTGTCGGCCGAAATCGAAACGTGTTCTACTCCCATGAGAGTGGCCGTTTGGTGGCCATCCGTTGGTCAGTGCGTGGCGAGGTGGACGTGGGCGAGGAAACCGGCGACCTGGAGGTCGTCGTCGACCGAGACGAGTGCGAGGCCAACGCCGTGTGCGAGGGCATCTTGCCCGAGGTGTTCCAGGTCGATGACGACGACGAACTGCACATCCTCAACGCCCGGCCGCCGGCCGAGCTGTCCGAGAAGGTGCAGCAGGCGGTCGACCTGTGCCCGAAGCGGGCATTGTCGTTGAGGCGGGCAGAGCCGTTGCGGCGGGCGCAATCGTGAAGGCCGCCGTACTGCACGAAGTCGGCAGTGGCTCGATCGAGGTGCGCGACGACATCGAGTCGGCGCCCGTGGTCGCCGGTAAGGTCCGGATCAAGATCCGCTCGACCGGCGTGTGTCACTCCGACCTGTCCGCGATGAACGGCACCATCCCCATCCCGGTGCCGGCGGTACTCGGCCACGAAGGTGCCGGCGAGGTGGTCGAGGTGGGCGAGGGTGTCACGACGCTCGCCGAGGGCGACCACGTCGTCGTCTGCTGGTCGCCGCAGTGCGGCCGTTGTGCCGACTGCCTGGCCGGCAAGCCCTACCTGTGCATGACCTACATGATGGATGCGTTCAGCTATGCGCCGTTCTCGATGAACGGCACGCCGGTGTTCGGCATGGCCGGCGCCGGCACGTTCGCCGAAGAGTTGATCCTCGGCGAGGACGGGGCCATCAAGATCGACGACGACGTGCCGTTCGACGTCGCGTCGTTGGTCGGCTGTGGCGTCATGACCGGCGCAGGTGCCGCGATCAACGCCGCCCGCGTCGAACCGGGAGCGTCGGTTCTCGTGATCGGCTGCGGCGGCGTCGGCATCTCGGCCATCCAGGGCGCCCGGATCTGCGGCGCAGCCACCATCGTCGCGGTCGACATGGTCGAGCAGAAGCTGGCGTGGGCCACGCAGTTCGGCGCCACGCACGCGGTCACGCCGGCCGACCTGCCGGCAACCATCGCCGACCTGACCGGCGGCGCCGGCTTCGACTACGCGTTCGAGGTGGTCGGCCGAGCCGACACCATCCGCACCGCCTACGACTCCACCCGCCGCGGCGGCACGACGGTCGTCGTCGGTGTCGGCCGGGCCGACGACATGCTGCAGCTGTCCGCGTTCGAAGTCTTCTACAACGAGAAGACGCTGCGCGGCTCCTACTACGGCAGCGGCAACATCCGTCGCGACTTCCCGCGGTTGCTGTCGCTGTGGCGCTCCGGCCAACTCGACCTCGAGGGGATGATCACGCGGCGACTGTCGATCGGCGACGTCAACGACGCGTTCAGCGCGATGCAGGCCGGTGACGTGATCCGCCAAGTCATCACGTTCGACTGACGAGCGGCCCACGCATGCACATCGGCCTGGCGCTGTTCCCGACCGACCTGACCAGTGACATCCGCGACGTCGCGCGCGCGGCGGAGGACGCCGGTTTCGAGAGCCTGTTCGTCGCAGAGCACACCCACATCCCGGTGTCGCGGGAGACGCCGTACCCGCTCGGTGAGGGCGAGTTGCCAGACGAGTACTCGCGCACGCTGGACCCGTTCGTCGCTCTCACCGCCGCCGCCGTGGTGACCGAGCGGTTGCGGCTTGGCACAGGGATCTGCCTGGTGCCGGAGCACGACCCAATCGTGTTGGCGAAGGCAGTGGCATCGCTCGATCGGCTGTCCGGTGGCCGCGTGCTGATGGGTGTGGGTGCGGGCTGGAACGCCGAGGAGCTCGCCGACCACGGCACGGCCTACGAGACGCGGTGGGACGTCTTGCGCGATCGCGTCAAGCTGATGCAGCAACTGTGGACCCAGGATGTGGCGTCGTACGACGGGACGCACGCCCGTCTCGCGCCGTCGTGGCAGTGGCCGAAGCCGGTGCAGGACCCGCTGCCGGTGCTCATCGGTGCGGACGGGAAGCGGGCGATGGGGCACGCGGTCGACTACGCCACCGGCTGGATGCCGATGCCGTCGCGACGCAAGCTCGGGGAGCGGTTGGCGGAGCTGGCCGAAATCGCCGACGCCGCCGGGAAACCGGTGCCCTCGGTCACGATTCACGCCGCGCGGGCGGATCGGGGCGTGCTCGACCACTACGCCGAGCTCGGGATCGAGCGGTCGGTGTTGATCCTGCCGACCCGCGGCGACGCGCTGCCGCGAATCCGCGAGTGGGCGCCACTGGTGAAGGTGTGACCCGCCGCGGCTTGGTGCTCGGCGGCGGCGGGGTTGCCGGCATCGCCTGGGAGCTCGGGATCCTGACCGGGCTCGCTGACGCCGGCGTCGACGTGACCAACGCGGACCGGTTCGTCGGAACGTCCGCGGGCTCGGCCGTCGCGGCCCAGGTCACCAGCGGCCGGCCGCTGACCGAGTTGTTCGACCTGCAAGTTTCGGCAGACGGCACCAGCCACGAGATCACCGTCGACTTCGACCCGGAAAAGATGGCCGCCGAGCTCATGCCGCTGGTCAGCGGGTTGCGACCAGGCCGGGAGATGCGGCGGGTCATCGGCGGCTACGCACTGTCGGCGCAGACCGTGTCCGAAGCGACCCGCCGCCAGGTGATCGAGGCCCGGCTGCCCACGCACGCCTGGCCCGACGCCGACGCCGACGTCCGGATCGTCGCGGTCGACGCCGAGACGGGCGAGACCCGGGTCTTCACCGGCGACGACGACGTGTCGCTGGTCGACGCGGTGGCGGCGAGTTGCTCGGTGCCTGGAGTGTGGCCGCCGGTCACGATCGGTGGCCGCCGTTACACCGACGGCGGTATGCGGTCAGGCGCGAACGTCGACTTGGCGCTCGGCTGCGATGTCGTCGTGGTGGTGCAGCCGATGGACGAGTGGCCTCGGCTAGCACCCGAGGTGCAGGCCGGGTTGGACGAGCTGATGCGTACGGCGAAGCTGCTGCGGATCCGGCCGGATGACGCGTCGCTGGCGGCGATGGGCAGCAACGCGCTCGACCCGGCGAGCGCCCGGCCGAGCGCCCTCGCCGGTCGGGCGCAAGCCGCGGCGGTGGCCGCCGACGTCCGTGCGTTGTGGGCCGGCTGACTCAGCCGGAGGTCAACGGACCGAGCGTCGTCAACGACAGGTGAGCCGTGTCGCCGCCCCAGCCGCTGATCGTGCCGATCGCGAAGCCGCCACCTTGCCCGGTCACGGTCGTGGCGAGCAGTATCTGCTGCATGCTGAACTCGAGGGTTTCGCCATTGGCGAAGGTGAAGCTCCCGACGCCGGACGCCGTCAGCGGCATGTACGACAGTTGCGCCAGGAACTGCCCGTCGACAGTCCATCCGCCGCCGGTCACCGGATGCGACGCTGAGGGGCCGCCGTCGAGCGAACCGTTGCAGACCCCGTCGGCTCTGAGGAGGGTTTCGGGACCGACGTGGCCGCTGCCCGATACCGGGTAGAAGAGCTCACCGCTGATATTGCAGCTGCCGCTGAACGTCGTGGTCGCGGCGGCTGCCGGCGCCGCCGTGCCGATGGCGGGTACGACGACGAGCGCCGCAAGCGCGAATCCCGTCGCGAGTCGTGCCGTGGTGAGCCGCATGATGCCCCCCGTCAGATGTGAACTATTGGGTCGATCCTCTGCCTACGCTCATCGGACAGCCGCGGCAAGGGCGGTCCCGAGCCCGGAGGCCGCGGGATTCAGACATCCCGGTCGATTGGAGATGATCGTGACCCGGACCCTCCGCGTTGGGATTCTGGGCGCTGCGCGGATCGCACCGTCGGCGTTGGTGCGACCGGCGCGCCGGGTTGCCGGCGTCGACGTGACAGCGATCGCGGCCCGCGACCCGGTCCGGGCCGCAGCGTTCGCGCGCAAGCACCACGTGCCGCGTGTGCTGGCGTCGTACGACGAATTGATCGCCGACCCGGACATTGACGCGATCTACAACCCGCTGCCGAACGGGTTGCACGCGCAGTGGACGCTGGCCGCGCTCGCGGCCGGAAAGCACGTGCTTTGCGAGAAGCCGTTCACGGCGAACGAAGCCGAGGCGCAGGCGGTGGCGGATGCCGCTGCCGCCCGGCCGGAGCTCGTCGTCATGGAGGCCTACCACTACCGCTACCACGCGCTCGCGGAGCGGATGCTCGAGATCGTGCGCGGGGGCGACCTCGGCGAGATCGCCGAGGTGCGGACCTGGATGTGCTTCCCACTGCCACGGTTCGCGGACATCCGTTACAACTTCGCGCTGGCCGGCGGCACCACGATGGACTGCTGTTACGCCTTGCACGCGATGCGGCTGCTCGGGCCCGGCGAGCCGTCGGTGCTGTCGGCGACCGCGCTGTTGCGTGACGCGAACGTCGACCGCGCGATGCACGCGACGTTCGAGTTCCCCAACGGCGCCGTCGGTCATTCGATCACGTCGATGTGGTCGCGCCAGCTGCCGAAGTTCTCGCTCCGCGTGACCGGGTCACGTGGCCGGATGCACGTCCGCAACTTCATCGCGCCGCAGTACTGGCACCAGCTCGCGGTGACCGTCAATCGCACGACGAAGCGTTCCCGGATGGCGGGGGAGCCGTCGTACGTCGCGCAGCTGCGGGCCTTCGCCGCGGCCGTGACCGACGGTGGCCCGGTCGCGACACCGCCGGAGGACGCGGTCGTGACCATGCGGCTGATCGACAACGTCTATCGCGCCGCCGGCCTCCCGCTCCGCGGCACCCCGCCAACTCCGCCGAGTGCGACGAAACTGGCGTAATCAAGCGCTCGGAACGTCAACAACGTCGCACTCGACGAGGGAGGATGATGGGCGGATGGTCAAGCGGCGAGGGCGGGGAGGACCTGCTCGACGTAGAGCTTGACGCTGGTCCAGGCGCGGTCGATCGGCATGCCGCCGCACAGCGGATGGAGTACGACGGTCGCGAGATCGCCTTGCTGGCGGCAGCGCTCGACCAGCTGCTCGGGGCTGAGGATCTGATAGATCCCCTCCGCGCGCAGCGCCTCCACCGAGTCGGCGTTCGACGCGACCGCGGAATGCACGTCCGGCGTCTGCCAGCTGCGGTAGCGCTGCGCCTCGTGCAGCAAATGGTGACCGATCGTCGCCCACGCCTCGTCCGGATCCTCTGCGAGGTTGACCAGCGAGGTGTCCGCGGGCGGCAGCATGACGAACCCGCTCGTGCCATGCGCCGCGCACTGCTCCTCGTAGTAGGCCTGCAGCTCGGGCAGGTGCGCCGACGGCAGCAGCGGCAGGCCGAGCCGAGCCGCGCGCCGCGCCGCCGGCCGCCCGCTGCCGCCGACGAAGAGCAACCCGTTGGCCGGCGTGAGCGGGCTCGGCGTGATCAGCACGCGCCGGCCGTCGTATTCGAACTCCTCGCCCTTCCAGGCCGCGAGGATCGTGTCCAGCGCCGTGTCCATCAGGGCGCCGCGCTGCTTCCAGTCGACACCGGCCGCGGCGTACTCCTCCGGCCGGTAGCCGAGGCCGGCGACGACCATCAGCCGGCCGCCCGACGCGAGGTCGAGGACCGCCATTTCCTCGGCGATGCGCAGCGGGTTGTGCAGCGGCACGAGCAACGCTTGCACCATCGCGCGCAGCCGCGTGGTGCGGCCAAGCATCAGCCCGGCGATGGCGAGCGGAGACGGGCTCCAGCCGTCGTCGATGCCGTGATGCTCCTCCAACGTCACCGCCATGAAGCCGTGCTCGTCGGCGTACGCCGCCATGTCGAGGCCGGCGGCGTACATCGAGGCAAGCGTCTTCGGGTCCCGGCCCGGGAGCACGAAGTTGAACCGCAGCAGCGAAATCGGCATGGCGGAACCTTAGGCCACTAGGCGTCGCGCAGCCGGAGTCCGGCATCGAGGGCGAGCGACGGCGCGAGCGAGGGCAGGTCGGAGGCGTCGACCTCTGCCCCACGAAGCCGCGCGGCACCGGTGATGCCGGTGAAGTCGCAGTCGCGGATCCGCAGCGTGTCGACGACCGCGTTGTCGAAGGCCGCACCGCTCAGGTCGCACCCCTCGATCAGCACCTGGTCGAAGTGCACGCCGTAGAAGTCGATGCTGGTCAGCCGGGAGTTACGGAACACGACGCGGCGCAGCCGGCTGAACCGAAAGGAGACCTGCTCGGTCTGGCAGCCGTCGAGCACCAGGTCGTCGCACTGCCCGCCGGTCGCCATGACAGAGCGAAGCCGGGTGTTGCGCACCGCCAACCGGCGGGCGACATACCCGGTGGCGATGATGCCGGACAGGTCGCAGTCCTCGAGCCGCAGATCGACCAGCTCGGGCCGCTCCAGGTCGAGGCCGACGATTCGCACCCCGCCCAGCCACAGGTCGTGCACCTCGTCGTCGTCGCGGCCAGGTGCATCGCTCGCCGGCTCGGTAGCGGTGATGCGGGGCGGCGCCAGGGGCGGCCACGCAAGATCGTCGGATTGCATCCCATCAGTCTCGCCTCGGTAGCATCCGGAGCAGTGGCCGGCGTCGAGGTGCTTTCGGGGACCAGGCCGACACCTGCTCGCGTCGACGATCACCGCTGGTTCGACGCCCCGGTGGTCGTCTGGACGCTGCGAGTCGCTGCGCTGCTGACGGTCGGGTACGTCGTCTTCTGGTGGTGCCTCGGCACGACGCAAGCGGACTTCGCCGTCTACCTGCGGGGCGCACGACACGTCCTGCATGGCCACGCGTTGTACGCCGGGGGCACCCCGACCACGCGCTTCACGTATCCGCCGTTCGGGGCCTTCCTGTTCACGCCGCTCGGCGTGCTTCCGGTGCACCTTGCCCAGCTGGTCTGGGGCCTGGTAACGCTCACGCTGCTCTACGCCGTCGTCCGGATCACGCGGCAGCGGCTCGGCGAGGTCGGGGCGTCACCGCGCTGGCTGCCGGGTGCGCTGCTGCTGCTCGCACCGGTCATCGCGCTCGAGCCGATCGAGCACGCCTTCCAGCTCGGCCAGGTCGACATCGCACTGGCGGCGCTGTGCCTCTACGACCTCGGCCCGTCGCGGCTCGGGCGGCTGCCCAAGGGCGTGCTGGTCGGTGTCGCGGCTGCGGTGAAGCTGACGCCGTTCCTGTTCGTTCCCTACCTGGTGATCACTCGCCGCTGGCGGCAGGCGGCGGTGGCGGTCACGACGTTCGCGGCGCTGGGCCTGCTCGGCATGGCGGCCGGCGTGCACCAGGCGGTGCACTTCTGGACGCATCTCGTGCTGAACCCGCACCGCGTCGGCCACCTGTGGTCGATCAGCAACCAGTCCCTCACCGGGACGGTCGACCGCTGGATCGGCCACGTGCCGAGCGGGCCCGGCTGGGATCTGGTGCTCGTCGTTGTCGCCGCCGCGGGGCTGCTGCTGGCCGCGCTCGCGTATGCCCGCGCGCCGCTCGCCGGAGACGTCATCGTCGGCCTGACCGCATTGCTGGTCAGCCCGGTCTCCTGGACCCACCACTTCGTCTGGCTGGTGCCGGCGGTGCTCATCTTCCTGGCGTGGTCGCACCGTCACCGCGGCTGGCTGGCACCGGTCGGTGTGGTCGCGCTGATCCTGGGTCTTGAAGTCCTCTACTGGGTGCCGAACGGCAGTGGCTGGCGGCTGCACCCCGCGCTGTGGGAGAGCGTCGTCGCCTGCTCCTACACGCTGGTCGCGGTCCTCGTCATGGTCGGCTTGGTGCTGGCGGTATGCAGGCCGGACAGGTCGCGGCGTACGACGTAGTTGCGGTCGGCGATCGAACCAGACATGTAGAAGGCGGACAATCCGACTCCGAGGTACTCGCCTCTGGTGCGTTCGCTCCACTCGCGAGCGAGCGGCGCTCGCGTCTTGTAGAAGTTCATCGCGTAGCCGCCTTCGTGCACACGCAGCAGGCTGAAGCCGCCCGGATACTCCTTGGTCGCGGCGACCTCCTGGAACACGACCTGCTTCGCATCGGACGAGGCCGACCGGTAGTTGCGATGGGTGTGGCCCTGGTGGTGGAAGAAGACGCCGGGCGCCTTCCCGTACATCGCGCGGATCTCGCGGGCCTGCTTGAGGTTCATATCGAAGCCGAACGGCTCCAGGTTGACGATGTCCGACGCCAGGGTCATCGGATGGTGGCCGAACACGAGAGTTGGACGGTCGCGATCTCTAGCCAGCTCCCGCTGCGACCAGGCGAACTGCTGCCTCGAGAGGGCACCGTTGTCACCGCCGTTGCCGGGCTTGTCGTAGGTGTCGAGGCCGATCAGCCGCATCCCGAACAGCTCGGTGCTGAACCAGGTCGGGTCGTGCGGATCGAAGAAGTCCTTGAAGCAGTCGCGCTTGGTTGGGTCGACGGCTGAGATCCGACACGATGCGTAGTCCGCGCCGGCGTGTGGCCGGTCGTGATTGCCGCGGGTGAGGAAGTAGTCCGTGCGGTAGCGGCCGAACCGGTCGAGGTGCGTTCGGGCCTGCCGCAGATGGTCTGGCTGCGCCTCACTCGTGACATCGCCCGCGACGAGCAGCTTGTCCGCGCCCCGCGCCATGGCGTCGTGCACCATCGCCTGGCACATGACCTCGGCGTACGGCGGTTCGCCGTCGCGCTGCGTGATGCCGGGCGGCAGCTGAATCGGCCCGACGGTTTTGATCAGGCCCGCGACGGTCTCACCCATGTGGACGTCGTTGGCGAGCGCGAGCGTGAACAAGTGTCGACCTGGCGGCGGCTGCGGCGTCGTGAATGCGAGGACCCCTGCCAGGTCGCGAAGTCCATCGAGCGTCGTCGTCGCCACGCCGAGCGGATTACCAGTGGCGTTGACCGCCGGAAGAGCCGGCACCCCGTTGGACAGTGCCTGGTAGTAGTAGGTGCGTCCAGGCTCCAGCCCATGCACTTCGGCGTAGTGGTACGGCGTCCGCGCGGTGTGGTGCAGCACCGTGCGCAAGCGCAGCGGATTGGTGCCGATTCGCAGTTGGGTGTCCTGCGGACTGGGTCTGAGCTGGTCGCCGGTGAAGCCGGGGATGCCGGTGTACCAGGTGACGATGACGCTCGTCGGTGTCAGCGTGACGATCTCGGCGTTGTGCGGGATCGCGAGCAGGTCGCTGCGCGCTGCCGCGGCGTACGCCCGCTCGGTGTCGATCACCGGCAACAACGCGGTGGACCCGACGATCGCGGCCCACCGCAACAGCTCACGGCGACTCGGCCGGCAGCAGCGCACGACGCGACCGTATCGGTGAGCACGCGACAATGTGCCGTCCGGCGAGCTGCGCGAGATTGACAGCGGCTGCGCGCCATACCTAGGATACCTAGGTATGGCGAACGAACCGCTGAAGGGTCACCTGGATCTCATGCTGCTGCAAATCCTGGCGTCCGGCCCCGCCCACGGCTATCAAGTGATCGAGGCGTTGCGGCAGCGCAGCGACGGTGCCTTCGACCTGCCCGAGGGCACGGTCTACCCGGCACTGCACCGGTTGGAGCGCACCGGCGCACTGACCAGTTCCTGGGATGGCTCGACCGGCCGGCGCCGGCGGATCTACCAGCTGACGCCGCGCGGCCGGGGCGAGCTGCGCACCGCGCGCTCGGAGTGGCAGCGGTTTTCGACCGGCGTCTTCGCGGTCCTCGGAGCGACTGCATGATCGAGCCCAGTGAGCCGATCGAGGCGTATCTCGACGGGCTGCAACAGCGGCTGACCGGCTCGCCGCGCGAGGTGCGGCGAATGGTGGCCGAGGCAGAGTCGCATCTGTACGACGCGCTCGACGCCGGGCTCTCCCGTGGGCTGGACCAAGCGGCCGCCGAGCAAGCGGCGCTCGCCCGGTTCGGGTCGCTGGCGGACGTCGGCGCCGCTCACGCCGCCGAGCGTCGGCCGTCGTGGCGAGAGTTGGCGAGCGGCGCCGCGCAGCAGTGCGCACCGCTGGTCGCCGTCGGTCTGCTCGCGATCGGCGTCAGCGGCCTGGTCGCCCGGCTGATGGTGACGGTGTGGAGCTCGACGACGGTGTTCGCGGACCCGCCGGGCACCCGCTACACGGCGAGCGACTGTCACTACTGGCTGTCGATCCACTCGCACGCGCCGACCTGCAACGCGGCGTACATCGCGGAGTCGATGGCCGACAGCTTGCAGGCGAGGTACGCCGCGGGCGTCCTCGGCGTCGCGCTGGTCGTTGCATTGCTGCTGTGGCGGCGGCGCCGGCCGGCTCGCCCGGTCCTCCCGGCCATGGTGCTGCCGTTCGTCGGCCTCGTTGCGTTCGGGTTGGTCGGGCTCGGCTTGCTCGCGCTCGGCCTCGACGACGTGCGGATCGCCGACGGCCACGGGGCCGGGCAGTGGTTGAGCGGCGCCGTGGTGGCGTTGCCGGTTGCGGCCTACTACGCGCTGCGGTTCGCGGTCACCCTCGGGCGGCGCTCAGGCGACGCCATCGGCGGAGGCGTCGGCGGGCGCGCCGAGAATGCCCTTGATCTGGGCGATGCGGGCGGCTGAGGGCTGCAGGAAGAAGCCGGTGGCCTCCGCCGTCACCACGCCGTCGGCGACGATCTCGCCGCTGGAGTGAACCCGCCGGCCGTCGATCGAGTCATTGCGGGCGCGTAGCTGCAGCGGCACGCCGTACGGCGTGCGGCGCCGGTAGCGAACGGTTAGCTCCGCGGTCATGCCAACCGCACCCGCGGCCGCGTTGGCGTGCCCCAGGAGCTGGTCGAGCACGCTGGCCACCCAGCCGCCATGGACGCCGCCGGGCGGACCCTCGTGGATCGGCTCGAACGTGACCTGTCCGATCACCGTGCCGTCCGACAGGTTCTCGACCGTCATCGGCGGCGCGAGCGGGTTGGCGGTGCCGATCACCGGGCTGAACGGGCGCATTGCCCGCGCCATGCTCTCCGGCGCCGGCCACGGCATGATCGCCCGCAGGTCGACCGACAGCCGCTCGGTCAGTTGATCGATCTCCGCCGCGATGGCGATCCGATCGGCGGCGTCGAGGCCGGTCAGCACCGCGGCGCTCATCAGCCGGCGGATCGACTCGCCCAGGACGACGGCAGCGTCCTCGGTCTCAGGGTCGATCACCTCACCGACCTGGTACGCCGGGTCGACACCGACGCCGGGATCAGACCCCACGGTCAGCGGCCTTCGTAGCGCGGCGCCCGCTTTTCCTTGAAGGCCAACGTGCCTTCCTTGGCATCCGCCGTACCGAAGATCGGCAGACCGATCTCGAGCTCGAGCTTGAGCGCCTCCTCCTCGGGAAGCCCCTCCGTCTCCTGCACCGATCGCTTGATCGCCTTGACCGCGAGCGGCCCGTTGCTGGCGATCTTCTCGGCGATCTCGAGCGCGGCGGCCAGCGCCTGACCGTCGGGCACGACCCGGCCGATCAAGCCGATCCGCTCCGCCTCTGCGGCGGTGACCGTGTTGCCGGTCAGCAGCAGTTCCATCGCCTTGGTATACGGGATCTGCCGTCGCAACCGCACGGTGGAGCCGCCGACGGGGAACAGCGCGCGGGTGACCTCAACGACGCCGAAGACCGCGCCCTCGCCGGCGACCCGGATGTCGGTGCCCTGCAAGATCTCGGTGCCACCTGCTACGGCGTACCCCTCGACCGCCGCGATCAGCGGCTTGGTGAGCCGGTGGCTGCGCAGCAGCGCCTTCCAGGCGATGCCGGTGTCGGAACGCATCCGCTCGGCGGCATCGGAGGTGTTCTGCGAGTCGTTCATCGCCTTGAGGTCGGCGCCCGCGCAGAACACCCCGCCCGCGCCGGTCAGGATGGCTGCGCGGATCTGGTCATCGGAGTCGACCCGGTCCCAGGCGTCGGCCAGACCGACGATCATCTCCGGCGACAGCGCGTTCTTCGCCTCCGGCCGGTTCATGGTCACGATCAGGACGTGACCGCGCAGCTCGGTCTCGAGGTGTGGCATTGCGCGCGGCGCCCTACAGCCGCTCGATGATGGTGCCGGTGGCCAGGGCGCCGCCGGCGCACATCGAGATCAGCGCGGTCGAGCCACCGGTGCGCTCGAGCTCGTGCAGCGCGGTGGTGATCAGCCGGGAGCCGGTCGACCCGACCGGGTGGCCGAGCGCGATTGCGCCGCCGTTGACGTTGACCTTGTCCACGTCGACCTTGTGCTGGCGCGCCCAGTTGACGACGACCGAGGCGAACGCCTCGTTGACCTCGAACAGGTCGATGTCGCCGATCGTCATGCCGGCACGGTCGAGCACCCGCGTCGTCGCGGCCACCGGGCCGTTCAGGTGGTAGTACGGGTCGTCGCCGACGAGCGCCTGGGCCACGATCCGCGCCCTGGGCTTCAGCCCGAGGGCCGACGCCTTGGTCGCCGACATCAGCAGCACGGCCGCCGCGCCATCCGAGATCTGCGACGACGTCCCCGCGGTGTGAAAGCCACCCTCGCGCACCGGCTTAAGCGCCGCCAGCTTGTCGAGCGACGTCTCGCGCATCCCCTGGTCGCGGTCGACGACGATGGTCTCGCCGGTCGGGGCGCCGTCCTCGCCGAGCACCGGCGTCTCGATCGGTGCCACCTCCGGCTTGAACCGCTCCTCGGCCCACGCCCGGGCGGCGTTCTGCTGCGACCGCAGGCCCCAGGCATCGAGCTCCTCGCGGCTGATCCCGAAGTCCGTGGCGATCCGGTCGGCGCCGGTGAACTGGTCGGGCAGGTCGACGTCCCAGCCGTCCGGGCGGGGTACGCCGGGGCCGCTCATCACGTTGGCGCCCAGGCCGACCCGGCTCATCATCTCGACGCCGCAGGCGACGCCGATGTCGATGGCATCGGCCGCGATCAGGCCGGCGATGAAGTGGTTCGCCTGCTGGGCCGAGCCGCACTGGCAGTCGACCGTCGTCACGCCGGCGGTCTGTGGCAGCCCGCTCGCCAGCCAGGCGTAGCGCGTGATGTTGCTGCCCTGCTCACCGGCCTGCGTGACGCAGCCTCCGACGACCTGCTCGACGGCTTCCGGATCGATCCCGGCGCGCGCGATGACCTCGCGCTGCGCGTGACCGAGGACGCGCGCCGGATGCATCCCGGCGAGCCAGCCGTTGCGCTTGCCGATCGGGGTCCGGACCGCTTCGACGATGACCGCTTCACCCATGCCAGAGCCTCCTAGGCCCGCGTAGAGGTCGAATTACAACACGTTCTAGTTTTCTCTGCCAGAAGTGTTGACGACCCGTCAGATTCAGGCAAGATTAGAACACGTTCTCGTCTGTGGGAACTTCCCGTGAGAGGTATGCGTGAGCAGCTCGCTGGCCGATATCGACCTCTACAACCTCGATCAGTACATCGAGGCCGTGCCGCACGACCAAATGAAGCGGTTGCGCAACGAGGCGCCGGTCTTCCGCCACCCCGACCCCGAGCGCGCGGACGGGTTCTGGGCGCTGACCCGGCACGCCGACGTGGTGTTCGTCTCGCGCAATCCCGAGTTGTTCTCGTCGTACGAGAAGACGGCGATGATCAACGAGTTCCCGCAGGAGCAGGTCGATCAGCAGCGGCTGTTCATGCTCAACCAGGACCCGCCGGATCACACCAAGCTGCGCAGCCTGGTCAACCGCGGCTTCACCCCGCGGATGATCGCCCGGCTGGAGGAGCGGATTCAGGGCACCTGCGACGAGATCGTCGCCCAGGCCGTCGCCAAGGGTGAAGGCGACTTCGTCACGCTGTGTGCCGCCGAGCTGCCGCTGATCGTGATCGCCGAGCTGATGGGCGTGCCGATCGAGGACCGGCACAAGGTCTTCGACTGGTCGAACCGGATGGTCGGCGGCGAGGACCCGGAGTACGGCGTCACCGAGGAGCAGCGGTTCGACGCGGCGTCCGAGATGTGGGCCTACGCCAGCGCGCTGGCGGAGGAGAAGCGCAAGGCGATCAAGGACGACATCGTCTCGAAGCTGATCACGCCCGACGAGGCCGGCAACGTGCTGAGCGAGCTGGAGTTCGACCTGTTCTTCATGCTGCTCGCGGTCGCCGGCAACGAGACCACCCGCAACGCGATATCGGGCGGCATGCAGGCACTCATCGAGCATCCCGACGAGTGGACGAAGCTCAAGGCCGACCCCGGTCTGATCCCGACGGCCGCCGACGAGATCGTCCGCTGGGTGAGCCCGGTGAACATGTTCCGGCGGACCGCGATGCAAGACGTCGAGATCGGCGGCCAGCAGATCAAGCAGGGCGACAAGGTCGTCATCTACTACAACTCCGCCAACCGCGACGAAGCCGTGTTCACCGATCCGGACGTCTTCGACATCACCCGCGAGCCGAACCCGCACGTCGGCTTCGGCGGCGGCGGCCCGCACTTCTGCCTCGGCCGGCACCTGGCGAAGCTGGAGATCGAGTGCATGTTGCGGTCGCTGACGCAACAGGTCGACCACGTCGAGCTGATCGCGGGGCCGCGCCGGCTGCGCTCCAACTTCATCAACGGCATCAAGGAGATGACCGTCCGATTCGTCCCTGCGGCTGCGCAGTGACAGACAGCGATGTGCTGGTCGCGCCACACACCATCGAATACACCTACACCCGCTCCACCGGCCCGGCGATCGGCGCCTTCCTGACCGGGCTGCGTGACCGGAAGATCGTCGGCGTCAGGGGATCCGACGGCCGAGTGATCGTGCCGGCGGTCGACTACGACCCGGTCACCAGTGACGGCCTCGACGAGTACGTCGAGGTGTCCGACTCCGGCGTAGTGACCACCTGGTCCTGGAACGACTCGCCGGCCGAGGGCCAGCCGTTGGACCTGCCGTTCGCCTGGGCACTGGTCAAGTTCGATGGCGCCGACACCCCGATGCTGGTGGCGCTCGACGCGGCCGGCCCGGAGATCGTCAGCACCGGGATGCGCGTCTCGGCGCGTTGGGCCGAGCACCGCACCGGTTCGATCCGGGACCTGATCTGCGTGGAGCCGGAGTGACTCCCGCCGCCCCCGAACCGGCGCCCGGTGCGTCCGACGCGGTCACGATGGTCGAAACGCCGATCTCGCTGCACTACAGCTACACGCCCGGCGTCGCCCAGTCGAGGTTCCTTCGGGCCGTGGAGCGCGGCGACATCACCGGGCAGCGGTGCCCCAAGTGCGGCAAGGTCTACGTGCCGCCGCGCGGCGCCTGCTCGATGTGCGGCGTCGCGACCGACGAAGAGCTGACGCTGTCCGGCAAGGGCACGATCACGACGTTCTGCGTGACCCAGATCCCGAGCCCGGGCTTGACCCCGCCGTACGTCACGGCGTGGATCCGGCTCGACGGCTCGGACATCACCTCGATGTTCCTGATCCAGGAGTGCGACCCGGCCGACGTCCGACTGGGGATGCGGGTCGAGGCGGTGTGGGTCGACGAGTCCGAGCGCAAGCCGGACCTCGGCAACATCAAGTACTTCCGGCCCACCGGCGAGCCCGACGCCGACTACGACTCCTACAAGGAATACGTGTAATGCAGCAGTTCGCTCGTGACGTCGCGATCGTGGCGTCGGCGTCGTTCGAAACGCCGTCCGAACCCGCCCGCAACGAGGTCGAGATCCTGCTGCCGGTGATCCACGACGCCCTCGCGCAGGTCGGCCTGACGCAGCAGGACATCGGCTTCACCGTCTCCGGATCGAGCGACTACCTGCAGGGCTTCCCGTTCGCCTTCGTCGGCGCGCTCGACGCGGTCGGCGCCTGGCCGCCGATCCGGGAGTCGCACCTGGAGATGGACGGCGCGTTCGCGCTCTACGAAGCCGTCGAGGTGCTCCAGCACGGGGAAATCGACACCGCGCTCGTTTACGCGTTCGCCCGCCCGTCCCGCGGCGAGCTGGACCGCACGCTCGCCATCCAGCTCGACCCCTACACCGTCGCGCCGCTCTGGCCGGACGCTCGCGGCCTGGCCGGGCTGCAGGCACAGGCGATGCGCGACAGCGGCAAGTACGCCGACGTCCCCGACGCCACGCCGACGTACGTCGCCGACGGTGCGACCGCCGTGGTGCTCGCGGCTGGTGACCGGGCCCGGCAGCTGACCAAGACGCCCGCGTGGATTCGCGGCATCGACCACCGGATCGAGCCGCCGGCGCTCGGCGTGCGCGACCTGACCGTCTCGGTGTCGACGCAACAGGCGGCCACGGGTGCCGGCGTGGCCGCGGCGCCGGTCGATGCCGCCTTCTTGCACGTGCTGTATCCGCACCAGGAGTTGTTGCTCCGGGAGGCGCTCGGTCTCAACGGCCAGCCGGTCGACGCGAAGGCCGGGCCGATGATGGTCGGCGGCTTGGAGCGGATCGCGGCCGCCGCGAAGAGCCTCGCCGGCTCGACGCGGCGCGTGGTCGCCCACGCGACCAGCGGCGCGTGCCTGCAGCAGAACCTGGTCGCCGTACTCGAAGGAGAGGCCGCGTAGCGATGGCGAACCGAGTTGCGGTCGTCGGCGTCGGCCAGACCAAGTACGCCGCGAAACGGCAGGACGTGTCGATCGCCGGCCTGGTGCGGGAGGCGGCGCTGCGGGCGCTCGAGGACGCCGGCATGACCTGGTCCGACATCGACGCGGTCGTGATCGGCAAGGCACCCGACATGTTCGAGGGCGTCATGATGCCGGAGCTCTACCTGGCCGACGCGCTCGGCGCGGTCGGCAAGCCGATGATGCGCGTGCATACCGCCGGCAGCGTCGGCGGCTCGACCGGTGTGATGGCGACCCACCTGGTGTCGAGTGGCCGGCACCGGCGCGTGCTGGTCGTCTGCTTCGAGAAGCAGAGCGAGTCGAATGCGACCTGGGCGCTGTCGATCCGGCTGCCGTTCACCGGTGGATCCGTCACCGGCGCCGGCGGCTACTTCGCGCCGGTGATCCGCGCCTACATGCGACGGGCCAACGCCCCCGACCACATCGGCATCAAGGTCGCGGTGAAGGACCGGCAGAACGCGCTGAAGAACCCGTACGCCCATCTCAAGCTGCCGGACATCAGCGAGGAGATGGTGCGCGAGTCGCCGATGCTGTGGGACCCGATCCGCTATCTGGAGACCTGCCCGTCGTCCGACGGCGCGTGCGCCGTCGTGCTGGCCGACGAGCAGACCGCGATCGGCACGCCGAACCCGCCGGCCTGGGTGCACGGCACCGCCATCCGCAGCGAGCCGACGATGGGCGCTGGTCGCGACGTCGTGAACCCGCATGCCGGCCGCGACTGCGCCGCCGACGTCTACGCGCAGGCCGGCGTCACCGATCCGCGGCGCGACCTCGACTGCGCCGAGATCTACGTGCCGTTCTCCTGGTACGAGCCGATGTGGATGGAGAACCTCGGCTTCGCCGAGGAGGGCTCGGGCTGGAAGATGGTCGACGACGGCGCGACCGCGCTCGACGGCGACATGCCGATCAACCCGTCGGGCGGTGTGTTGTCGTCCAACCCGATCGGCGCCTCCGGGATGTGCCGGTTCGCGGAGGCCGCGCTGCAGGTCCGGGGGATGGCCGGCGAACACCAGGTCGACGGCGCGCGGCGCGCGCTCGGCCACGCGTACGGCGGCGGTGCGCAGTTCTTCGCGATGTGGGTCGTCGGGAGCGAGAAGCCATGAGCGAGTACCGCAGCGAAGCGGAGGTGGCTCGCTCCGAGGACGACAGAGCCGGCCGGCTGGACGGCAAGGTGGCGTTGGTGACCGGCGGCGCCCGCGGCATGGGCGCCGCCGACGTGCGACGGTTGCACGCCGACGGGGCGAGCGTGGTCGCGGCCGACATCCTCGACGACGACGGCAAGGCCCTCGCCGACTCGCTCGGCGAGCGGGTCCGTTACGTGCACCTCGACGTCACGTCCGAGGACGAGTGGACCGCGGTCGTGGAACAGACCGAGCACGAGCTCGGCCGGATCGACGTACTGGTCAACAACGCCGGCGTGCTGGCGTTTCACGCGATCGCCGAGACGCCACTCGAGGAGTTTCGCCGGATCATCGACATCAACCTGGTCGGCGTGTTTCTCGGCATGAAGGCGGTCATCCCCACGATGCAGCGAGCCGGCGGCGGCTCGATCATCAACATGTCGTCGACTGAGGGGCTCGGTGGCACCGTCTTCTGCGGCGCCTATACGGCGAGCAAGTTCGGCGTGCGCGGCATCACCAAGGTGGCCGCGCTCGAGTACGGCCGCGACGGTATCCGGGTCAACTCGGTGCACCCGGGCGGGATCGACACCCCCATGCTGCGCGGCGTCACCGACGACGCCGGGATGAAGTACATCGGCAGCAAGGTCGCCCTGCACCGCACCGGCCGCGCCGAGGAGATTGCGAACCTGGTGGCGTTCCTCGCCAGCGACGACTCGGCGTACTGCACCGGGGCGGAGTTCGTCATCGACGGCGGCGCGACCGCGTCCGCAGGATTCTGAGGGAGGGCGCGATGCGGATCGCCTACACCGACGAGCAGGTCAAGCTGCGTGACGAGCTGCGGGCCTACTTCGCCCAGCTGATGACGCCGGAGGTCGCTGAGGAGATGGCGGCCGGCGAGATGGGCGGGCCGAGGTCACGCGAGACCGTCGCGCAGATGGGCAAGGACGGCTGGCTCGGCGTCGGCTGGCCGAAGGAGTACGGCGGCCGGGGCTTCGGTCCGATGGAGCAGTTCATCTTCTACGACGAGGCGCAGCGCGCCGGCGCGCCGATCCCGTTCCTGACCATCAACACGGTCGGCCCGGCGATCATGCAGTTCGGCTCTGAGCAGATGAAGGCCGACATCCTGCCGCGAATCCTCGCCGGCACCTGCTTCTTCTCGATCGGCTACTCGGAGCCGCAGGCCGGCACCGACCTCGCCTCGCTGAAGACCCGCGCGGTCCGCGACGGCGACGAGTGGGTGATCAACGGCCAGAAGATCTTCACCAGCCTGACCGACCACGCCGACTACATCTGGCTGGCCTGCCGCACCAACCTCGACGCCTCGAAGCACAAGGGCATCAGCATCATCCTGGTGCCGACGACGTCCGAGGGGTTCTCCTACACGCCGATCCACACGCTCGGCGACGTCTCCACCTACGCGACCTACTACTCGGACGTGCGGGTGCCGGTGAGCAACACCATCGGCGAGATCGACGGCGGCTGGACGGTCATCACGACCCAGCTGAACTACGAGCGGATCTCGCTTGCGTCGCCGGCCGGCCTGGAGCGGGCTTACCTCGAGACCCGGCGGTGGGCGCAGCAGCACAAGCTGCCCGACGGCCGGCGGGTCGTCGACCAGGAGTGGGTGCAGGTCCACCTGGCGAAGGTGCACGCCCGGCTGGAAGGGCTGCGGCTGCTCAACTGGAAGAACATCTGGCAGGACAGCGTCGGCAAGGTCAGCATCGCCGACTCATCCGCCGTCAAGGTCTACGGCACCACGATCTACTGCGAGTGCTACGGGTTGCTGCTGGAGGTGCTCGGCGCGGCCGGCATCCTGAAGCGGACCTCGCCGGGCGCGGCGCTCGCCGGCCGGATCGAGCGGGCCTACCGCGGCACCCTCATCCTCACCTTCGGCGGCGGCACCAACGAGATCCAGCGCGACCTGATCGCCATCTTCGGTCTCGGCATGCCGCGGTCGCTTCGATAGGGGAACACGTCATGGACTTCGCGATCACCGACGACCAGCAGTCACTGCAGACGCTGGCCCGCGACATCCTCACCGCCGAGGTGACGCACGAGCGGCTCAAGGCGCTGGAAGCGGCCAGCTTCGCGGTCTTCGACCGCGACCTGTGGCGGCGGCTTGCAGAGGCCGGGCTGACCGGCATCGGCGTGCCGGAGGCGCAGGGCGGTGCCGGACTGGGCTTCCTCGACATTGCGCTGGTGCTCGACGAGGTCGGCCGCACGGTGGCACCGGTGCCCGCCGTCGCGACGCTGGTGACGGCGTTCGTGCTCGGCAAGCACGGTGCCGCGACCGACCTGCTCGCCGGTGTGGCGACCGGCGAGACCGTGCTCACCACCGCGCATGGCGACCTGGCAGACGTCACGCTCGCCAAGGAGTCGAGCGGTTGGCGGTTGCGGGGCGAGCGTTCGTTCGTGCCGTACGGCGCCGAGGCCGACGTGGTCGTAGTCCCGGCCGCGCTCGACGGTGGCCAGGCGGTCGTGCTGCTGCCGCGCGGCGCCGACGGCGTGACCGTCACCGAGTTGCAGACCACCAACCGGGAGCCGCAGGCCGCGCTCGAGTTCGCCGACGTCGCCGTTGACGGTGCCGCCGTCATCACCGACGCGGCCGACCTGGTCGCCGACCTGGCCCGCTACCAGACCGCGGCCCTGTCGATGGTGGCGGCGGGCGTCTGCCAGGCGGCGCTGCAGATGACCGCGGCGTACACCTCGACGCGGGAGCAGTTCGGCAAGCCGATCGCGTCGTTCCAAGCGGTCGGACAACGGGCGGCCGACGCCTACGTCGATGCCGAGATGGTGCGGCTGACGGCGCTGCAGGCGGTGTGGCGGCTGGATGCCGGCTGGCCGGCCGACGAGGAGATCGCCGTCGCGAAGTTCTGGGCCGGCGACGGCGGGATGCGCGTGCTGCATGCCTGCCAGCACCTGCACGGCGGCCTCGGCGTCGACCTCGACTACCCGCTGCACCGCTACTTCGTCTGGGGCAAGCAGCTCGAGCACGAGCTCGGCACCCCGACCGTGCAGCTGCTGAATCTCGGCGCCCAGCTGGCCGCCGTACCCGCTTGATCGAACGCACCCGCAGGAGCCGCCGCCGTGGAGTTCAACCTCGCTGACATCTACGAGTCGCTGGTCGACGTGATCGGCGACCGCGAGGCGCTGATCTGCGGCGACCGGCGGCTCAGCTACGCCGAGTTGGAGCTGCGCGCCAACCGGCTGGCCCACCACCTGCAGGCGGTCGGTGTGCAGCCGGGAGACCACGTCGGCGTGCAGCTCTACAACTGCACCGAGTACGTCGAGACCATGCTGGCCTGCTTCAAGGTCCGGGCGGTGCCGGTCAACGTCAACTACCGGTATGTCGAGGAAGAGCTGGCGTACCTCTACGACGACGCCGACCTGGTGGCGCTCGTGCACGACCCGGAGTTCACGTCGCGGATCGAGGCGGTGCGCGACCGGTCGCCGAAGCTGCGCCACTTCCTGAGCGTCGGGCCCGGGGAGCGGCCCAAGGGAGCCGTCGACTACGACGAGGCGCTGGCCGCCCAGTCGGATGCCCGCGACTTCGCGCCCCGCTCGCCGGACGACATCTACATCATCTACACCGGCGGCACGACCGGCATGCCGAAGGGCGTGATGTGGCGCCAGGAGGATCTGTTCTTCGCCGGGATGGGCGGCGGCGAGCCGGTGGGCACACCGGTGAGCCGGCCCGAGGAGATCGCCGAGCGCGCCCCCGGGCGGGGCGCGCTGGTGATGTTCCCGGTCGCTCCGCTGATGCACGGCGCGGCGCAGCTCGCGACCTGGATCGGGTTCCTGCAGGCCTCGAAGGTGGTGCTGGTCCGCAAGTTCGACGCGGCGGACGTCATCGCGACGGCCTCGCGCGAGAAGACGAACTCGGTGTCGATCGTCGGGGATGCCATGGCGCGTCCAATCGCCGAGGCGCTCGCTGGCCCGATGGCGGGCACCGACCTGTCCAGCGTCTTCGCGATCAGCTCGGCCGGCGCGATCTTCTCGCAGGCGGTGCGCGACCGGCTGTCCGAGCTGTTGCCGCACGTCATGCTGATGGACAACTTCGGTGCGTCCGAGACCGGCTTCCAGGGCACCGGCAAACCGGGGTCCAGCCCGGACGCAGGGCTGAAGTTCGAAGTCAACGCGCGCACCGCGGTGCTCGACGACGACCTCAAGCCGGTCGCGCCCGGCTCGGGTGTCATCGGCCGGGTGGCGCAGCGTGGCCACGTCCCGGTCGGCTACTACAAGGACGAGGCGAAGACGAAGGAGACGTTCGTCACCATCGACGGCGAACGTTGGGTGCTGCTGGGTGACATGGCGACGGTCGAGCCGGACGGCAGCATCGCGGTGCTCGGCCGCAAGGCGGTGTGCATCAACAGCGGCGGCGAGAAGATCTATCCGGAAGAGGTCGAGGCTGCGTTAAAGGCCCATCCGGCGGTGTACGACGCGGTGGTCACCGGCGTACCGGATGAGCGGTTCGGCCAGCGGGTCACGGCTCTGGTGCAGATCCGCGACGACGCAGCCGTCCCGACCCAGGAGGAGCTCGCAGCGCACTGCCAGACCCGGGTGGCGAGGTACAAGGTGCCGCGGTCGGTGCTGATCGTGCCGGAGATCCGCCGTTCGCCCAGTGGCAAGGCGGACTATCCGTGGGCGGCGAAGGTCGCCGGCGAAGCGCTCGCCGGCGCGGGGAGCTCATGACCTCGCCGCAACCGACCGGCACGAAGCTGCCTCCGCCGTCGCAGCAGGCGCGGCGCGAGCGAATCCTCGACGCCGCGGTCGAGCTTGCGGCCGAGGGCGGCTACGAGGCCGTGCAGATGCGCGAGGTCGCCGAACGCGCCGACGTCGCGCTCGGGACGGTGTATCGCTACTTCCCGTCGAAGGTGCACTTGCTGGTCACCGCGATGGGCCGGACGTTTCAGACGTTGCAGGAAAGCGAACGGGTCAACGCCGGCGGGGGCGATCCCGAGGAACGGGTCTACCGCGTCGTCGCGGCGGTCACCCGGTTCATCGCCCGGCAGCGTCGGCTGTCGGGCGCGATGATCCGCGCGATGATGAGCGCCGATGCTGACGCCGGTCGCGAGGTCGAGGCCGTCGGAGACTTGCTGGTCGGCTTCATCGCCCGGGCGACGCACGACCCGGACTCGACGCCGTCCGAGCGGGACACGCTGGTCGCGCACACCATCGGCAAGGTGTGGCTGATCGACGTGGTCACGATGCTGTCCGGCCGGATGACGGTGTCGCAGGTGCTCGAGGACCTGCAAGCCACCATCAACCTGGTGATGGCCGACGCCGGCTAGCTCTTCTTCGACACCCGCCGCCGGGTCGACTTCTGCTTGCCCTGCCCCTGCTCAGGACTGACGGGCGGTTGTTGCGTTTTGCGCTTCAGTTCCTCGAGGCGCTCGATGGCGTCGGGGTCGGGCCTTGCCTGTTTTGGTGCCACTGCGACGACCTCCTGTTAGTCGATTGCTCGGTAGCTCAGTACGTCGTCGGGGCGCACGATCCGGCCCTCGATCACGGTTGTTCCGTCTATGGGGTCCGTCTTCACGGCAGCGGTCGGCGCCGCTCGCTTGGCGGCGTGCCACTTCCACAACAGTTGCGCCTCGACGCGCACAGGCTGCCGGTGCACCGGCAGTCGCAGCAGCAGGTCTTCGGTGACGATCTCGCCAGGCTCGATCCAGTCGTGTTGGGCAAGGAGCGGGTAGGCGCCGACCAACTCCCACGTGACCGCCATGGGCGCCGGCACGATCGGATCCGCGATCCGCGCTGCCGTGAGGGCGGTGCCCCGTTCCTGCGGGTACACGACCGCGTTGCCGATGTTCTTCACCTCGACTCTGACGTGGAGGCCGCCGGTCTCGCTTGGTTCGAGCCACTGGCCATAGATCCGGACGTCGATTCGTGGCCGATAGGTGCGTTCCTTGTAGAACCGGAAGTAGGCCCAGGCGCCGCCGACGAGGACGGCACCCGCCGTCACGACCGTCCCGACGATGTCGGTGACGTCGCTCACCGTCCGCAGTGGCCCGGCTACGGCCAGCATCATCCCGCCTCTCGGGCGAGATCCTGCCCGAATCAGGCGGGGTTGTCAGCCACCTGGCTGGCAGCGACCGACTGTGCCGCGGCGCTGCCGTGGGTCCAGCGCAGGAAGCGCTCGACCGCGCGGATGACGTGGGCGCTGCGGACCGAGGCGAACACGTCAAACGCATGTTGCGCACCCGGCAGTTCGGCGTAGACCACCGGGTTGTCGTTCGCCTCTCGCAACCGTCGCACCAGTTCGCGCGCTTCCAACACGTTGACCAGCGAGTCGCGCGCTCCGTGGATGACGAAGAACGGCGGCGCGTCCGAGCGGACTCGAGTGAGCGGGGACGCCGCACGCGCCATGTCCCGATCGCGGTTCTTGAAGATCCGCGGAGCGAGGAACATTCGGTACTCGCGCTCGCCGGCCTTCGTTCCGAGCACGTTGGCGAGGTCGTACGCGCCGTAGAACGGCACGCATGCGGCCACGGAGGTGTCGGCGGACTCGAAGCCCGGTTGGTAGGCCGGGTCGTTGGGGGTCAGCGCGACCATCGCCGCCAGATGGCCGCCGGCCGACCCTCCGGTGACCGCGACGAAGTCGGGGTCACCGCCGTACTCCTCAATGTTGTCGCGGATCCACGCCAACGCCTGCTTGCACGCGATCAGGTGCTCCGGCCAGGCGGACTGCGGTGACAGCGGGTAGTTCGGCGCGACGCAGACCCAGCCGCGCGCGGCCAGGTGGTTCATCAGCGGCAGGCCTTGTTGCTCCTTCTCGCCGATCACCCAGCCGCCGCCGTGGATCTGCAGCAGCACCGGCAGCTTGCCGCCGGCCTCCCGTGGCCGGTAGATGTCGAGCAGGTTGCGCCGCTTGCGCGCACCGGGTCGTGGGTTGGCGTAGGCGATGTTGCCGATCCGCCTCACGTCCGGGTGCTTGGTCTGCCACGGCATCAGCACCTGCCGCCATGGCGTGGTCAGATCCGCCTTCGTCGGAGCCGGGTCGAGCTGCGCAATCCAGTCGCTGCCGAGCCCTTCGGCGAGTGCGTCCTCGACCACGCCCCGCACCTGCAACGCCTGCCGGATCAGGGCGCCAAGGCCGACGGCCGACGCGGCGTTCAGCCCGAGCGCGATGCGGTCGCTGCGGTCGAGCCGGCCGCGCTTTGCGGCGACGTAGGCCGCCGAGCCGGCGGCGGTGATCGCCAGGTTCTGCGGCGCCAGCTCGCTGGTCAGCCAGCTCGCGACAAACGAGGGCATCGCGAGCGGGTTCGCATTCGGAATCGGGCGCAGGCCGTTCGCGGTCAGGCCGGCCCCCAGCGCCGACAGCCGCAGGAATCGCTTCCCCACGCCCCCATCATCGCCGAGTGAGACGAAGTTCGCGTTCGTGGGCCCGCGGAACGCGAGTTTCGTCGCACTCGGCGGGGTGGTGGCGGGCGCCGTACGATTCCGGCATGCAGCGGCTGGGTGGGCTCGACTCCGCGTTTCTCTACTTCGAAACGCCGACGATGCACATGCACGTCGGCGGGCTAATGCTGGTCGACCCCTCGACGGCGCCACGGCCGTACTCATTCGCGGAGTACTACCGCTACATCGAGTCACGGCTGCCGCGGGTGCCGGCCTTTCGGCGCAAGCTCGCAACCGTCCCGTTGAACCTCGGTCGGCCGGTGTGGGTCGAGGATCCCGACTTCGACCTCGACTATCACTTGCGGCGTACGGCGGTGCCGGCTCCCGGCGGTGACCGGGAGACCGCCGACGTGGTGGGCGACATCCTCAGCCGGCCGCTCGACCGGAGCCGCCCGCTGTGGGAGATGTGGATCGTCGAGGGACGCGCCGACGGCCTGATCGCGATCGTCGCGAAGGTGCATCACTCGACGATCGACGGGATGACCGGCGCGAACATGATGGCCGAACTGTTCGATCTCGACGCCACCCCGCCGGATCCCGCCGGCGTGCAGGACGACTGGGAGCCGGAACGCGGGCCCGGCGACGTCGCGCTCCTCGGCCGCGCGCTCTACGACCTGGTCAGCCGGCCGGCCGGGGTCGTCAAGCTGCTGCCCGGCACGATGCTTGGCGTCGGCCGGCTGTTGAACCGCCGCGGTCGCGGCGCGCCCGGGATGCCGGCACCATTCACCGCGCCGCGGACGTCGTTCAACGCCACCGTCACCCCGCACCGCACGGTCGCGTACACGAAGATCTCGCTCGCCGACGTCAAGCTGATCAAGAACGCGTTCGACGTCAAGGTCAACGACGTCGTGATTGCGATCTGCTCCGGTGCGTTGCGCCGATACCTCGCGTCGCGCGACGAGCTGCCGGACCGTTCGCTGATCGCGGCGATCCCGGTCTCGGTGCACGACCGCAGCGAAGGGCAGGAAGGCACCACCAAGGTGTCGGTGATGTTCTCCAGCCTCGCTAGCGACGTCGAGGATCCGGGGGAGCGGCTGCGCGAGATCGCGCGCACCAACGAGGGCGCGAAGGAAGACCACGAGCTGGTCGGCGCGCACTTGCTGCAGAACTGGGCCGAGCACGCCGCGCCGAACACGTTTTCATTAGCCGCGCGGGTCTACTCCAGCCTGCGGATCGCGAACCGTCATCCGGTGGTGCACAACCTGATCATTTCGAACGTGCCGGGTCCGCCGATCCCGCTCTACTTCGACGGCGGCCGGCTGGTCGCACTGCATCCGCTCGGCCCGGTCATGGACGGCGCCGGACTGAACGTGACCGTGCTGTCCAACATGGAGGCGATCGGGTTCGGCTTCATCGCCTGCCGCGAGCTGGTGCCCGACCTGTGGGACCTCGCCGAACAGGTCCCGGCGGCGACCGCGGAGCTGGTCGAGGCCGCTCGCGCGCTGGCGCCGGTGGGCGCTACGCCGCCGCCCGGCGCTGAATCCGCCGGCTGATCGACAAGCACGCTTCGACCAACGCCGGCACGAACTCGTCGGCGCCGAGCACCAGGGCGGTGTGCGCGCCCTCGATGTCGAACGACATCGCACCGGGAATCGCCGCGGCCAGCCGTCGCTGTCGCCGGGTCGGGATCAGCCGGTCGCGGGTCGCGACGATGACGCTGGCAGGTACGTCGACCTGCCGGATCCATGCCGATGAGTCGAACCGGCCGATCTCGTCGATCGCCGCGAACATCGACCAGATGCTGGTGCTCCGGAACTCGGAGAACGCCCACGGCCCGAGTTGCGCAAGCTCGGCGCTCAGCGGCGTGGGCTCGTCGCTGAGCCGGGCCGCCAGCCGCTCCATCCCCAGTCGCGCGCGGCTGCCGAGCCGGGTCATCGCAAGGGTGGTCAGCCAGAACCAGAGCCGCTCGGCGGGCGTGCCGCAGAAGTTGCGCGACGTCGCGCCGAGCACGAGTCCTTCGACCCGCCGCCGGTGGCGCTTCCAGACGAGTTGCGCGATCGCGCCGCCCATCGAGTAGCCGACCACGGTGAACCGATCGATGCCGAGCGCGTCGGCGACTGCCACGACATCGTCCGCGCAGTCGGCGAGCCGGAACTCCTCCGAGCGGATGCCGCGGCCGTGCCACCGCTGATCGAAGGCTACGACCCGGAAGTGCTCGGACAGCCGCGACATCGACGGGTACCACGACAGCGCCGCGGTCGTCGCCAAGGCGTGCACCAGGATGACGGCCGGAGCTCCAGGCGGCCCGGGCAGGTCGATCACGCAGGTGGTCCCGCGGCCCGGCAGCTCGAGCGGGCGACCGGGCGCAAACTCCACCGGCTGGGCCGGCTTCGCGACCCGGCCGAGCGTTGCCAGCACTGCTGGCGCGAGCATGACCATCGCTCGGAACTTATCCTGACGGCGGGTCAGAAATGCGCGTTCGCAACGGTTTCCTCGCAGCATTGTCAAACTGAAACGTGTTCTAATAGAGCGCCGATGCCGTTGTCGGGGAGGTAGGACGCGTGACGGACGACCTGAAGCTCGGGCTGATGCTCGGCTACTGGGGCGCGAATCCGGACGACGCCACCGAGACCGTGCTGGCCGCGGAAGACTGCGGCTTCGACACCGTGTGGACGGCCGAGGCGTACGGCTCCGACGCGTTCACGCCGCTGACCTGGTACGCCGCGCGGACCTCGCGGATCAAACTGGCGACCGGCTTGGTGCAGCTCTCGGCGCGCACTCCGGCGGCGACCGCGATGACCGCGGCGACGCTGGACGCACTGTCCGGCGGCCGGCTGACCCTCGGGCTCGGCGTCTCGGGCCCGCAGGTCGTGGAGGGTTGGTACGGCGTACCGTTCCCGAAGCCGCTCGAACGCACCCGCGACTACGTCGAGATCCTGCGTTCGGTGTGGCGGCGTGACGTCGTCAGCCATGACAGCGCGCACTACCCGCTGCCGTTCCCCGGCGGCACCGGGCTCGGCAAGTCCATCAAGCTGACCCTGCACCCCGTGCGTGACCGGATTCCGATCCTGCTCGGCGCGGAGGGCCCGAAGAACGTCGCGCTCGCGACCGAGATCGCCGACGGCTGGCTGCCGATCTTCTACCACGTGGAGCGGGGCAACGACGTCTACGCGGAAGCGCTGGCCGGCGCTTCGGCCGGCTTCCGCGTCTGCTGCCCGGTGACCGTCGTCGTCAACGACGACGTCAAAGCCGCGATCGAGACGGTGAAGTGGACGTTGGCGTTCTACATCGGCGGCATGGGTGCGGCCAACATGAACTTCCACCTCAACGTGATCGGCCGGATGGGGTACGCCGATGACGCCGCCGTCGTCCAGCGGCACTTCCTCGACGGCGACCGGGAAGCCGCCATGCGGGCGGTGCCGGACGACCTCGCCGACGGCATCGCGCTGTGCGGGCCGCTCGACCGGATCAAGGAACGGCTCGAGCTGTGGCGGCAGAGCCCGGTCTCCGAAATCCTGGTCGGCGGCGTGCGCGATCCGAAACAGCTCGCCGCGCTGACCGACATGGTCCGGTAGGACCTGACCGCATGTCGGTCATTGCTGGCGAGAGCATCAATGCGTTGCTCGGCCGCGCGCGCCGCGACGTCGACGAGGGCGTGTTGCCCTCGTGCCAACTGGCGCTCGCCTGCGACGGCGAGGTGGTCGCCGCCGCGACGTTCGGCGCACCCGACGGGTCGCGCTATGTGACCTTCAGCGTGACCAAGGCGTTCAGCGCCGGGCTGGCGTGGCTGCTGATCGGCGACGCGGCGGTGTCCGACCAAACCCGTGTGGCCGAGGTGGTGCCGGAATTCGGCAGCAACGGCAAGCACGTCGTGACGATCGAGCATCTGCTGACACACACGGCGGGGTTCCCGCGGGCGCCGATGCGCCCCGAGGAAGGCGTCGACCGGGAGCGTCGACTGGAGCGGTTCGCATCATGGCGACTCGACTGGGCGCCGGGCAGCCAGACGGAGTATCACGCGACCTCGGCGTACTGGCCGCTCGTGGAAGTGGTGGAACGGGTCACCGGGTCGGACTTCCGGCAGGTCTTCGCCGAGCGCATCGCCGCGCCACTGGGCCTCCGCGGGTTGTCACTCGGCGCCGCCATGGGTCAGCAAAACGACGTGATGCCGGTCTGCGCCGTCGGCGACGCGACCGGTGCGGCCGAGACCCTGGGCGACCGGTTGCGGGAAACCGGTGCGGGCTTCCTGCTGCGCTTCAACGAACCGGAGGTGCTCGCCGCCGGCGTGCCGGGTGCCGGGGCGGTGGCGACCGCGAGCGACGTCGCGCTGTACTACCAGTCGTTGCTCGGCCCGGACGACGCGGTCTGGCCACGCGACGTGGTGCGCGATGCGACGAGCAACGTGCGCAACACCTTGGTCGATCCGCTGTTCAACCACCCGGCGAACCGCACGCTCGGCCTGGTCGTCGCCGGTGACGACCCGCTGATGCGCGGCTTCGGCCGCAGTGTCGGGCCGAGGGCGTTCGGTGCGATGGGCGTCGGCGGTCAGATCGCCTGGGCCGACCCGGACAGCGGCCTGTCGTTCTGCTACCTCACCAACGGCCTGGACGCCGACGTCGTCGGCTCGTTCCAGCGCGCCGCGAAGCTCGCCGGGCTGGCCGGCCGCTGCGCCGCCATCTAAACGTTTGTCAGCATTTGCCGGGGCTATAGGCCCCGCAAACGCTGACAGGTTGCTTGGTCAGGCGTCGAGGACCTGCGCAGCGATCAGCTCGTCGAGATAACGGTCGTCCCAGTAGTTCAATTGCAGCGACTTCGCGCGCCGGAAGTAGAGCTGGATGTCGAACTCGACGGTGAAGCCGACACCACCGAAGATCTGCACGGCGGTGGCGGTGACGTCGCGGAACGTGCGGCAGGCGAAGCTCTTCGCCATCGGCGCCAGCCGGTCGACCGGGCGGCCCTCGCTACGAGCCCAGGCCGCCTGCCACGCCAGCGTCTGGGCTCCGTCGACGCGCGTGGCGGCGTCGGAGAGGTAGTGCGCGATCGCCTGGAACGCGCCGAGTGGCTTGTCGAACTGCTCGCGGGTCTTCGCGTAGTCGACCGCCAGGTCCAGCGCAGCTCGAGCGCCGCCGACGGCCTGTGCGGCGAGCAGGGTGACGCCGTCGAGCATCGTCTGGTGCCAGGCCTCCCACACGCCGGCGCCGGAGCCCACCACGGCGGCGGCGTCGACGGCCACGTCGTCGAAGGTCACCTTGAACTGCGCGTCACCGGCCACCGTCAGCTGCTGCTCGAGTGACACCCCCGGTGCGGTCGGCTCGACCAGGACGGCCGCGACCTGCTCGCCGGCTCGGGCGAGGACGAGCATCACGTCGGCGGCTTGCGCGAATGGCACGTGCCGCTTGGTCCCCGTGAGCCGGAAGCCGGCGCCGTCGGGCGTCGCCTGCAGCGCAATCCCGGCTTCGGCGTACCCGCCGTCGGGCTCCAGCCAGGCGACGGTCGCGATCGACGAGCCGGCGGCGATCGCCGGCAGCCACCGCTGGCGCAGTTCGGGCGAGCCGACCCGTCCGATCAACCCCGCTGCCAAGACGCATCCGGCGAAGTGCGGGCTGGTGACCAACGCCCGGCCGAACTCCTCGTAGACGATCGCGGCCTCGACCATGCTCATGCCGCTGCCGGCGTACTGCTCGTCGATCATCAAGCCGAGCACGCCGAGCTCCGCCAGCTGCTGCCACAGCGCGGGCTCGTAGCCGACCGGGTCGTTCTCCAGCTTGCGCACCACGTCCGGACCGTGGTGGCGCTCGCACGCGCGCCGAACGGTCTCCCGCAGCAACTCCTGCTCGGAGGTGAAGTCCATGTCCATTCGGGCTCCTACGGCTGCCAGGACTCGCCGCTGCGAGTCAGGGTTTCCAGGACTCGCCGCTACGAGTCAGGGTTTCCAGGACTCGCCGCTGCGAGTCCATGGGTTGTCGTCGGGTGTGGTCGGCACCGCGATCCGGGCGTGGCAGGTCGTGCAGGTGCGGTCACCGACGGTCAGCGCCACGTCCACGGTGATCCAGCCGCACCCCGCCTCGTCGGTCGCCACGTCGGTGACCTGCCCGGTGAACGTCATGGTGTCGCCCGGGAACACCGAGTCGTGCATCCGGAACGTCATCCGGCCGAGCCGGCCGCGCGGCCCGGTCCAGTCGGTCAGGTATCGCTCGAACCAGGCCGCTTGGTTCGGGGTGTTCAGGAAGATGTCGCGCACGCCGTTGCGTTCGGTGGCGAAGTGATAGTCGTGGTGCTGCGGCCGCCAGTCGCGGGTGGCCAGCGCGCCGAGCACGACGGTGGTCGACGTGACGTCGTAGCTCAGCGCGGGCAGGGACGCGCCGACGGCGACGTCGGCCAGCAGGAGCTCGCGAGCGACCGTGGTCATTGCTCGGCGTCCCGGCGGTAGCCGAACCCGGTGTAGGACTCGACCGCGACCAAATCGGAGCGCTGGTTGCGGTACTCCACATCGATCACCCAGAACCGGCCGACACCGAGTTTGGTGCGCTTCTCGTCGCTGACCGACCGCAGCCGCTGCAACGTGGTGAGCACATCACCCGGCCGCACCGGCTCGTAGAACACGATGGTGTTGTCGCTCATCACCGCCTCCGGCAGCTCGAAGCGCTCCTTCAGGTCGAAGTGCACTTGCAGTGGCAGGGGTTGCACGTCGCGCCCCGGCGCCCAGTGATGCGGCCGGAACCACACCGAGACCATGGTCGGCGGGGCGATCGGTCCGCCGGTGAGCTCGACGGCAACCCGGTCGTCCCAATACAGCGGGTTGCCGTTCTCGACCGAGGCGCACGAGGTCCAGATGTAGCCGCGCTCGACCGGGAACTCGCCGGTGACTTCGTACTGCGGTTGGTCGATCGCCGCGGCCACGTCGGCGGGGAGGGCGGTCGTCGGCGCACTCATCCGACCACCCCGTCGGCGCGCAGCGCCGCAATCTCGTCGGCGGCGAACCCGGCAGCGGATAGCACCTCGTCGGTGTCGGTTGCGGCGCGATCCGGGAGGTCGTACGTCGCGGCGCGTTCCGCGCCGGCCAACATCGGTGCCAACTGGCGGAATCCGCCGCTCGGCGCGGTGGCCGAGGCGACGGCGCCACGCGCGGTGAACTGCGGGTCGTGCAGTGCCTCGGGCACGGTCTGCACCGGCGAGACGCAGGTGTCCTGGTCGGCAAGCTCGGCCGACCAGTCGTCGCGTGACTTCGCGGCAAACGCCTGCGCGAGGGCGGCGCGAATCTCGTCCTGCCGGGCCTCGTCGTACTGCGCCTCGACGTACTGCTCCAGTCCAAGCGCGCGGCAGAGGTTGGCCCAGAACTTCGCCTCGATCGCGGCCACCGCGAGCCATCCGCCGTCGGCGGTGCGATAGCAGTCGTAGCAGGCGAAGCGGCGGTCGAACGGCGCGGCCGCCGGCTGTGGCTCGGTGCCGGTGGCCAGGAACTCGTCCGCTTGCAACGCCATCAGCGCGAGGACGCCGTCGGCGACGGCGACGTCGAGGTAAGCGCCTTCACCCGTGCGCTCACGGGCGACCAGCGCGGCGAGGATTGCGATCACCGCCTGCATCCCGCCGGCGGCGCCGTCCGCAATCGTGGCCCCCGGCAGCGCCGGTTTGCCGTCGACGCGTTCGCTGTTCGCCAGGAAGCCGCCCGCCGCGAGGTAGTTCAGGTCGTGGCCGGCGCGCTGCGCCGCCGGCCCGGTCTGGCCGTAGCCGGTCGTGGAGCAGTAGACGATCCGCTGGTTTCGTCCCTTCACCTCGTCGTACCCGATGCCGAGCCGGTCGGCGACCCCGGGGCGGAAGCTTTCGACGATGACGTCCGCGCGCTCCGCCAGCCGCAGAAACGTGTCGCGGCCCGCCCGTGACTTCAGGTCGATCCGGATGCAACGGGTGCCACGGCCGCCGCTGTAGAGGTGCGGCTTCGGGGTGATCTGCCGCGCACTGTCGGTCGGCATCGGTGCGACCTTGACGACGCTTGCGCCGTAGTCGGCCAGCCAGCCGGACGCCCGGGGCGCCGGACCCACGCTGGCCAGGTCGAGCACGGTAATGCCGTCGAGCAGGCCCGCCATGCCGGTCCTAGAAGTTCTTCGGCAGGCCGAGCTTGCGCCGGGCGATGATGTTCTTCTGCACCTCTGACGTGCCGCCTCCGATGGTGTCGAGCACGGTGTAGCGGTACGTCGACTCCGCCCGGCCGCCCATCGGCGCATCCGCCGTGCCGACCCGCAGCTGTGTGCCCGGACCGCCGAGGTCCATCGACGCGTCGGCCAGCCGCTTGGAGAACTCGGTCGCGAACAGCTTGTACTCGCTGGCTTCGACGGTCGGGGCGGCGCCACCCTTCGCGGACTTCGCCACGAACCGGAGCCCGAGCCCGCGAGCGACCTCGGCGTCGGTGGCCAGCCGGGCGATCTGGGAGCGGACGACCGGGTCCTCGCGCACCTGGCGGCCGTCTCGCTTCGCCTGCTTGACGTGGTCGACGAGCAGGTCGAGCCGCGCCTTGATCGGCGAGAACGTGAACATCGTGAACCGCTCGAGGTCGAGCGCCTCCGAGATGTACTGGAAGCCCCGGCCCTCCTCGCCGACGACATAGTCGGCGGACACCCGGACGTCGTCGAAGAACACGTGGTTGGTGCGCTCGTCGCCCATCGTCCAGATCTCTTTGACGGTGAGGCCGGGATGGTTCATCGGTACCAGGAACAGCGTGATGCCGCCGTGCTTCGGCGCGTCCGGGTGGGTGCGCGCACCCACCCAGTACCAGTCGGCGAAGTGGGCTGACGTGGTCCAGATCTTCTGGCCGTTGAGGATCCACTCGTCGCCGTCGCGCTCGGCCTTGAGCCGCATCGCGGCGGCGTCGCTGCCGGCGTTGGGTTCGCTGTAGCCGACCGCAAACTCGATCTCGGCGTTGAGGATCTTCGGCAAGAACTCGCGCTTCAGCTTCTCACTGCCGTGGCGCAGGATCGTCTTGCCGACGATGCCGACGCCTTTGCCGATCTGCGGCGCGCCGCGACGCGCCAGCGCCTCGTTGAGCAGGTACTCGTAGACGCCGTCGCTGTCCTGCCCGCCCCACTCCTTCGGCCAGGTGATGCCGAGCCAGCCCTGCTTCGCGAGCTTCGCCATGAACGCGCGCCGCTCTGGGGTGTCGACGATCTGCGCCATGTTCTCGCGCGTCGGGTCGCAGACCTCGGGATCCTCGTTGGCGTCCAGGAACGCCTCGACCTCGGCCAGAAACGCCTGCTGCTCCGCCGAAAAATCGAAGTCCACACGCCTACTCTAATTGAAATCTGACGGGTCGTCAGATCCGTCTCCGTTGTAGGGCGGTGGGTGGGGTGGCGGACGTCTGACGGGTCGTCAGATCCGTCTCCGTTGTAGGGCGGTGGGTGGGGTGGAGGACGTCTGACTGGTCGTCAGAAAACCCCACGACGTCGCTCCGCTTCGCTCCACGACGCCGTGGGGACCCCAAGGATGAGCGCGCGTCTGATCGCTACTCTCCCTGCATGGACTTCTCGTTCACGGCGGAGCAGCAGGAGCTGCGACGGGCGGTCCGCGACCTCGCCGATGACCACTGCCCGACCTCGCGGTTGCGTGAGGTGATCGAAAGCCCGACCGGTTACGACGGCGGGCTGTGGCGCCGGCTGGCGGGCGACCTCGGGCTGGCCGGCATCGCCCTCAGTGCCGCTAGTGGTGGCAGCGACGGGTCCTTCGTCGATCTCGCGATCGTGCTCGAGGAAGCCGGCCGCGCCCTCCTCCCGGTGCCGCTGCTGGGCACGACGATCGCCGCGGTCGCGCTCGAGCGATCCGATGAGGCGACAGCCGTCGAGGTCTTGCCGGCGGTGGCCACCGGTGCCACGGCCGCGGCACTCGTCGTCGGCCCCGAAGTCGTGAGCGACGGCGACCGACTGACCGGAAGCGCCGACCATGTCGTCGACGGGGGACCTGCCGACCTACTGGTCGTCGCGAATGAGTCCGGCCTCTGGCTGCTCGACGCGACCGCCACTGGCGTCGAGGTCCGACCGTCGGCGACGTTGGCCCGCACCAGGAGCTATGCAACGGTGCGGCTCGAGGGCGCGACGGCGAGGCCGGTCGGCGATCCGGCCGCCGCGGCGGCCGCGGTGGACCTGCTC
>DASZPL010000010.1:0-14256 GCA_035550315.1 Mycobacteriales bacterium
AGCGCAGCCAGACGGACACCGACGCGTCGGGCGCGTGCTTGCACGCGTTGGTGAGCGCCTCGAGTGCGACGAAGTACAGCGCCGCCTCGACCTCGCGCTCGAGCCGCTGGTCGAGCAAGTCGTCGTCGACCCGGAGCTGCACCGACGCCGGCAACCGGGCGGCCTGGGTGCGCAACGCGGCCGGCAGGCCTTGGTCCGCGAGCACGCTCGGGTAGATGCCGCGGCCGAGCTCCTGCAGCGCGAACACCGCGTGCTCCGCCTCCGCCGCGAGCCCGGCGAGCTGCGGCGAGTCCGCGGCGGCGCGGTGCAGCCGCGCGGCGAGGGTGACGAGCTGCTGCTGTACGCCGTCGTGCAAGTTGCGCTCGATCCGACGACGCTCGCTGTCCTGGGCGGTGACCAGCCGCTGCCGCGAGCGCGTCAGCTCGGCCGCCTGCGCCTCGATGAACGTCAGCCGCTCCCGCAACTCGGCTTCGAGTCGCAGGTTGCGCAACCGCATCGCGCACTCGCGCGCGAGCAGTTCCAGTAGTTCGAAGTCGGGCGCCCGCAACCGGTCACCACGGCGACCGCCGGACGCGAGCAGGCCGACGAGCTCGTCACTGGCGACGAGGGACACGACGGCCTCGGGCGGTGCCGGCCACAACCCGCCCAGCTCGCCGGTCGGCAGCTCGTCGAGGGGCAGCACCAGTGCGGCGTACAGCTGCTCGACGGTGCTCGCCGAAACGGCGGCGCCGTCGCCACCCGACCCGCCGGTGACACCCAGCGGCCGGAGCCTTCCGCCGGTCGGCGACGGCAGGTAGAGCCAGACACCGGCCCACTCGACGTGCAGGCAGCTGCGGACGGCGTTCGCGACCAGCGGCCCGATCCGGTCGAGATCGGCGGCCCTGACCGTCTCCCAGAATCCCGAGAGCAGCACGTAGGGCCGGGCGCGATGACGGTAGACCAGTCGCTCCGCCGTCGTGTCGAGCCATCGGCGCGCGGGGTGGAACACGACCGTCACCAGCAGCGCGATCGCGACCGCCGCGCCGGCACCACCGCCGCCGACCAGCAGGCCCGCCGCGAGCGCCGGCACGATGAACAGCGCCGAGAGCACCGCCCAGACCACGCCGTGCACCAGCGCCCGGGAGATGACGAGGTCGATCTCCCACAGTCGGTAGCGCAGGATGGCGACCGTTGCGGCCACCATCGGCACCGGCTGGGTCACGATGTTGAGGGCGAGGCTCGCGTCGCTGAGTGCGCCGTGCTGGTCGTACAGGAAGATGCTGAGGAACTGGCCGACGACGGTGACGCCGCCGCCCCACAGGAACCATCGAACCTGCTCGCGCAGCACGGCGTCGCCGCGGCGATAGCGCTGCACCAGGGCCACGAGAGCGATCAGCGGGAACAGCAACAGCACCGGCGGCGACATTTGCGTCGCCGTCGACCAGGAACCGGCAAGCGGGCCGGCGGCCCCCGGGGGCACCGCGGTGTGGCTGTAGAACTCGAAGATCCGATCCGGTGATCCGAGCAGCCACACCAGTACGGCGACGGTCGCCGACACCACGACCGAGGCGACGAAGAATCGCCGCCAGCCGCGGTGGCTGAACCGCCCGTCGGGGAACCAGAGGATGAACAGCGCCCACCCGGCGATCAGCACCTGGGTGGCGGAGACGGTCGCGAACGCGGCCTGCGCGGCCAGCCGGGGGATCGGGTGCGCCGCGCCGAAGTCGAGGGCACCCGCGGCCAAGCTCCCGACGCCGAAGCCCAGGCTCACCACCAGCATCAACGGGGCGAACCGCAGCCCGGGACGTTTGGCCGCGATCAGCGCGCCGAGCGGGCCGACCGAGGCGGCGAGCACGTCCGGTGCCAGGCTCCGGACGCGGATGCCGCCGGAGGCCAGCTGCAGCGCGAGCGCGCCGGCGAGCAGCGCGGCCAGGGTCAGCAGCAGCAAGGCAATCCGCCAACGACCCCCGCTCGCGCTCACCCTTGCGATCGTGAGCGGTCGGCTCTGACCGGTCAATCCGGATCGCCCCCATCCGCTCCGGGGGCTACCACCAGCAAAGCCGGAGGCTGCCCGGCTTGGCGGCACTCGGCCAGACCGGAAGCCTGGCGACCCGTCACAACACCGACCGAACTTTCGGGGAGGACCTCATGTCTACATCCGCACGGGCGGGTGCCGCTGCCCTCATCGTCGGGCCGCTGCTCGGACTGATCGGGTACGCCGTCGTGCCGACGGTGTCCGACGACGCCTCCGACGTCGTCCCGGCGCTGCACGCCCACCACGCCGCCATGATCGCCGGTCTGACGCTGCAGACCATCGGAATCGCAATTCTGGTCGGCGGCCTCGTCTGGTTGGCCATCCGGCTGGTGCCCGCCGCGCCGCGGCTCGCCACCGTCGCCGGCGTCCTCGGCGTCGCCGGCGCGCTCGTGGTGATCTTCGAGAACGGGCTGCTCGCGGCAGCGCCACCGCTGGTCAGCGGTCTCGACGGCGGCCACGCGACGACCGCGGTCGACCAGGTCAGCAACAGCGCCGCGGCCGGGCTGGATCCGGTCGGCGTGGCGCTGGCCATCGGCATCGCCGCCCTCGGCTTCGCGGCGGTCAAGGCCGGCGCGCCCCGGTGGATCGCGCCCGTGCTGACCGCGGCCGCGCTGGTGCAGACGGTGGGCTTCGCCGCCGCCGCGCGACCGCTCGTGCTGGTGGGCTTCGCCGCCCTGGTCGTGCTGTTCGGACTGATCGTCCGCGCCCTGCAGACCAGCGTGACGCCGGAGCCAGTGCGCCAGCCGGCGATGGTCGCCTGACCCACCGCACTCTCCGCCAGGCGAGGGATCCAGGTCATGCGTCGACTCACGGGTTTCGTGCTCCGGCACAAGCTGCTCGTCGTCATCGGCTGGGTCCTGCTGGCCGGCGCCGGCGCGGCGACCGTCAGCCACACGATCAACCGGCTCACCGACAGCTACGCCATGCCGGGCCTGCCGAGCCAGCAGTCCGACCAGCGCATCCTGCGCCTCTACGGCAACGGCGGGCAGCAGGAGCCGATCGTGCCGGTGGTCACCGCGCCGGCGGGCCAGACGCTGACGTCGGCCGAGACGCTGGCAACTGCGACCCGGCTGCTGGACTCGGCTCGGGTGAGCGGCGACATCCGCATCGTCGACTACGCCGACACCCACGACCCGCGCTTCCTGACCAACGACGGTCGGAGCACCTACGCGCTGGTGTTCACGCCCCGCAACGCGAAACAAGACGGGCTGTCCGCGCTCGACAAGTCGGTCGCCGCGGCGGTGCGCCGCGCCGCGCCGGTCGGCTGGACGGCCAACGTCACCGGGATCCGCGAACTGACGAACGCGAAGCCGCCGAAACAGAGCTCCGGCGTCGCGGCCGAAACCATGCTCGGCGGCCTCGGCGCCGTCGTCGTTCTAGTGCTGGTGTTCGCGAGCCTGCTGGTCGTGCTGCCGCTGCTGGTGGCGGCGGTCTCGATCATGACCGTGTTCCTGTTGATCGGCGGGCTGACTGCGCTCACCGATGTCAGCTACATCGTCGAGTACCTGGTAGCGCTGATCGGGCTCGGCGTCGCGATCGACTACTCGTTGCTGGTGCTCACGCGATGGCGTGAGGAACGCGCGCGGGGAGCGACGCCGAACGACGCGGCGGTCGCCGCCATGGCCGGCGCCGGGCGTGCGGTCGTGCTGTCCGGGCTCACGGTCGCGATCGGGCTGCTCGCCCTCGTCGTACTCAACGTGCCGTTCCTGCGCTCCATCGGGTACGCCGGGATGCTGATCCCGCTGGTGTCGATGGCCGTCGCGGTCACGTTGCTGCCCGTGATGCTGGCCACCGTCGGGGAGCGGCTGGAGTGGCCGCATGAGAAACAGGAGCGCGACGCGAGTGTCGTCTGGCTGCGGTGGGCGGGGGCAGTGCATCGGCACAAGGTCGTGGCGGCGGTCGCGGGGCTCGCGGCTCTGGCTGCACTCGCTGCGCCGTTGCTCGGGCTCCGCCTCGGTGAGCCGCGCACCAGCACGTTGTCGCCGCACGGGCCGGCTCGGGTCGGCCTCGACACCCTCACCCGGGGTGGTGTGCCGAGCGGCGCGTTGACGCCGGTCGAAGTGCTGGTGCGGGGCACCCCGACGACAGTCGAGGCGCGACTGCGCGCGGTGCCGGGCGTCGCGTCGGCCGTCGCGGTCGACGGCGCGCAGCGCGCGGGCACCGCAATCGTCGACGTGCTGCCGACCGCCGAGGCCGGCCAGCGCGCGGGGCATACGACGATCGGTCGCATTCGCGCGGCGGTTGCGCACACGCCGGCCGTCCTCGGGGTGGCCGGTGCCGGGCCGTCGACCATCGACGCCGTCCACGCGATCTACGGCAAGTTCCCGCTGATGCTCGCCCTGATCGCGATCGTGACGTTCCTGCTGCTCGCCCGGGCGTTGCGCTCGATCGCGCTCGCCGTCAAGGCGGTGCTGCTGAACCTGCTGTCGGTCGGCGCGGCCTACGGCGTCCTCGTCATGGTCTGGCAGTGGGGCTGGGGCAGCGACGCGGTGTGGGGCGTCAGCTCGACCGGCGCGGTCACGTTCTGGGTGCCGGTCTTCGTGTTCGCGTTCCTGTTCGGGTTGTCGATGGACTACGAGGTGTTCATCCTGACCCGGATCCGCGAGGAGTACGACCGCACCGGCTCGACCGCGCGCGCCACCGTCGAGGGGGTCGCCCGCACCGGCCGGCTGGTGACCAGCGCCGCTTGCATCCTCGCCTTCGCGTTCCTCGCGATGTCGACCGGACCGCAGACCGACATCAAGATCCTCGCCACGGGCCTCGGCGCCGGCATCCTGGTCGACGCGTTCATCGTGCGCACCCTCGTGGTGCCGGCGCTGGTTGCCGTCCTCGGCCGGTGGAACTGGTGGTTGCCGGCGAAAGCGGCGCGGTTGCTGCGGGTGCCGGTTGCCGTGGGATCGTTCGGGGCGTGAGCGAACCGACGCTGTCGGAGGAGGAGCAGCAGCGGCGCCGGACGGCGGTCGCGGAGCTGATGCCGGCGACGCCGTACCTCGCGAGCCTGGGCGTGGTGATCGAGCGCTACGAGCCCGATGACGTGACGCTGCGGCTGCCGTTTCGTGCCGACCTGACCAACGACGGCACCTACTACCACGGCGGTGTCATCGCCACGCTGATCGATACGGCCGGTGCCGCCGCGGCCTGGTCGAACCACGACTTCAACAAGGGCGCGCGTGCGTCGACAGTCGCGATGTCGATCCAGTACGTCGGTGCCGCGAAGCAGTCGGACCTGCTCTGCCATGCGCGCGCCGTGCGGCGCGGCAAGGAGCTGACGTTCACGGAGATCACCGCCACCGACGCGGCCGGCGCCGTGGTGGCGCACGGGGTGCAGACCTACCGGATTGTCTAGGCCGGTGGCTGGTTCCACTCGATCCAGCCGAGGCCCCGCCGGCCGTCGGCCGCGACGTAGCGTCCGGCGGCGCGCGGGAACCGGCCGACCCGGCCGTCCGGCGCGGTCAGCAGGATCGGCCCGAACGCGATCGGTTCGACGTCGAGGACCAGGTCGTCGGCGGTGACGGTCGCGCGCTTCGCGAAACCGAGGTCGTCGAGATCTTCGGTGACCTGACCGACCTTGACCGGCAGCAGCTCGCCGTCGCGCTGCACGTAACCGGGCGTCACCGTCATGCCGTCGAGTCGCACCTCGGTGAGATGCACGCGGGTGCCGTCCTCGAGATGGGCCGACATCCAGCACCAGCCGAACGTCCACCAGTCGCGCACGCCCCAGGAGTGGTCGCGCTGCCCCGGGCCGTCGAGCCGCAGCAGCTCGCCGTCGATGGTCACCGTGCCGGTGACCGCGCACGGGATCTCGTAGCGCGTCGTGACGGCGTACTGGTAGGGCGTCCCCTCGGTCGTCCAGGTCAGGTCGACGGCGACGTCGACCGGCTCGCCGGGCTTGCCGTCGTACACGTCGGCGGCGCTGGCATAGCGGACCGCCGCCATCGTGCCGGTCGCGGTAAAGCAGCGCAGGTCGCCGTCGACGGCCAACGCGACGTCGACGCCGTCGGTTCTGATCGCCAGCCCGTCGGCCGGCACTGCCAGGTCGGTGCGGTCACAGAGCACCGGCGGGCGGTCCGGCCCGACGACCGCGACGTGCCACCACGCCTGACCCAGGTTCGGGTAGAGCCCGAGCCGCAGGTACGCCGCGACCGACCCGTCCGGTGCGACGACGTCGGCGTACCAGGACTCGTTCCACAACTCCTCGCCGGTCGGTGCGTGCCGGCCCTCGTCCGCCACGGCGACGGCGTAGCTCGGTGAGGAGTCCGAGGGCAACAACGCCTCGGCGTCGACGTCGAGCACGTGCTGCGCATGGCGACGGAACATCTCGGCGAACATCGCGTCGCCGCGCTCGGTCTGCACGACGAGGATCGCCGAAGCGAACGCCATCACCACGCCGCCGAACGACGACAGCCGCACGTCGTGCTCGAGCTGGTCGCGGGAGTAGCCAGTGACGCCGTGCTCGACGAGCGCGTCGTGGTAGACGTCGAGCAGCTTCGCTGCGTGGCTGCGCCGATCCGCCGCCGCCAGGCTGCCGCCGATGAAGTAGGACACGTCGCTGGCCGGCGCTCCCCAGCTTGCGGTCTGCCAGTCGACGATCGTCGGCGCTGGATCGCCGTCGCGGAACAGCATGTTGTCGAGCCGGTAGTCGCCGTGGATCAGGGTCCGTGGGCCGTCGTACTGGCCCAGGATCGTCGCGATCCGCGGCACGATCCGCTCCACTAACGCGCGGTGCTCGGCCTCGAGGTACGGCGCGAACCGCTCGAGGAACGACGGCGCGAGCATGCTGATGATGCCGGTGAGCTGCGCCGTCGAGTCCGGCGTCTGCCGGTTCAGCCACTCGTGCGCCGCGTAGCTGCCGTCCTCCCACGCCGACGCGTGCAACGCCGCCAACCGCCGCAGCGCCGCCGCCGCGGTCTCGGCGTCGCATCCGGCGATGTCGTCGCCGGGCCGGCAGGGTGCGACATCCTCCAGCAGCAACGTGAACAAGTCGGTCTCGGGGTCGCGCGCGGCGTACAGCGAGCGCGGCACGCCGGGCAGTGGCGGCAACGTGGCGTAGATCGCCACCTCGATCTCGTAACACCGGGCGATGGCGCTGGCCGCGCGGCTCTTCTCATCCGACGAGGCGAACTTCCCGACGATGCTGTCGGGCCCGGCGCCTTGCGGCTCGTAGCGCAAGTCGATGCGCACCGTGTCGGACATCTGGCCGGTGCCGATGAGGCTTGGTGTGAAGCCGGTGACCCGCGCGCCGTCCGGCAACGGCAACGCCTCGGTGAGCCATGTCTCGGTGAGGTCGGCGGGAGACTCCAGGACCGGCGGGTGGGCCATCCGCCGATCTTTGCATCGCGCCTCGACGGCAGCCACTAGCATCCGAACCGACCGGAGCGTCAACCGAGGAGGTTGCGGTGACGACCACGACCGACACCACGTACGCCGACCGGGCCGCCGAGCTGTTGACGCTGCCGGAACCCTGGGCCGACATGGCCCGGTGGCACGAGCAGATGGGCGAGATCCGCCGCGCGATGCCGGTGGTGCGGGTCGAATCGGAAGGCTTCCTGCCGTTCCTGGCAGTGCTTCGGTACGCCGACGTCAACGCGATCGAGCGCGACAGCGAGCTCTGGCACAACACGACATACTCCGTGCTGCAGCCGGAGGAGGCGAAGCAGCTGCTGATCGACTCCGGCCTCCCCGAGCCGCAGACGCTGGTGCACCTCGACGGCGTCAAGCACCGCGACCACCGGCAGGTCGCGAACGACTGGTTCAAGCCCGGCTCGGTGAAGAAGCGGCAGCCGCGGATCGACGACCTCGCCGACCAGTACATCGAGCGGATGCGGGAGCTCGGCGGCGAGTGCGACTTCGCGAAGGACGTCGCACAGCCCTTCACGCTGCGCGTGATCATGGAGATCTTCGGGGTGCCGGAGACCGACGAGGCGCTGATGCTCGAGCTGACGCAGGGCATGTTCGGCGCCGGCGACCCGGAGTTCATGGGCGACCTCAGCGACCCGGGCGCCGTCGTCCTCAACTCGGTGGCGAAGTTCATCACATACTTCAACGAGATCACCGAAGACCGGCGGGCGCGTCCCACCGACGACCTGGCGACCGTGATCGCGACCGGCATGCCCGGCGGCTGCCCGATGGGTGACGCCGAGCGGCTCTGGTACTACATGATCATCGCGACCGCGGGGCACGACACCACGTCGTATGCGTTGTCCGGCGGGCTCGAGGCGCTGCTGCACGACCCCGAGCAGCTGTGGGAGCTGCGCGGCAATCCCGACCTCGCCGCCAACGCCGCCGAGGAAGCGGTGCGCTGGACGACGCCGGTGCGCCACTTCATGCGGTACGCAACCTGTGACACCGAGGTCGCCGGCGTGCCGGTGGCAACCGGTGACCGGGTCTTGCTCTGCTACCCCAGCGCCAACCGTGACGAATCAGTCTTCGACGACCCGGACCGCTTCGACATCCACCGCGGCAACGCCGACCGGCTGCTGGCGTTCGGCGGCGGCACGCACTACTGCCTCGGCTCGCAGTTCGCGCGGCGCGAGGTGCGCACGATGCTGGGCAAGCTGGCGGAGCGACTGGAGCACATCGAACTGGCCGGTCCGGCCGAGTGGACGCAGTCCAACTTCGTCTCCGGCGTGAAGCACCTGCCGATCAGCTACCGGTTCGCCTGACTCGCACCGGGCCCCCACGGTTGTAACGGCGATCCTTCGGCGCGCGCTTTGTCGGGCGTGATGGCCACCCTCGACCGGTCGCGGCCGCTCCGCCGAGCGCTCGTCATCCTGTCTGCCCTCGGTCTGCTCGCGGTCGTCGCGGGCTGTGCGCCGGGCCGAGCGGCCGCGTCGCAGCCCCGGTCGGCCGCCGCCTCGACGTCGACGCTTCCGGTCGGTCGGTCGACCCAGCCGATCCGGGTCGGCGGTCAGGTGCGCACGTTGCACACCTATCGGCCCGCCGGGCTGTCAGGTGCGGTGCCGCTGGTCGTCATGCTGCACGGCGGCTACGGCAGCGGCGTGCAGGCCGAGACCAGCGACCACTGGGACCAGCAAGCCGACAAGGGACATTTCATCGGGGCGTTCCCGGACGGGTCCACGCGCTCGTGGAACGCCGGCGGCGGCTGCTGCGGCCAGGCCGGCGCCGACCACGTCGACGACGTTGCGTTCATTCGCGCCGTCGTCAAGACGCTGCGCCGGGAGGCGTCGATCGATCCGACCCGGATCTACGTCGCCGGCATGTCCAACGGCGCGATCATGGCCTACCGGCTCGCCTGCCAGACCCACCTGTTCGCGGCCGTCGCGTCGGTCGCCGGCACGATCCTCGCGGACTGCGGCCACGCGAAGCGGGCGTCGCTGATCCAGATCCACGGCACCGCCGACCACACCGTGCCCTACCACGGCGGCCCGGGCCAGGTGTACGGCCGGACCGGCGCGCGGATCGACGGCCCGTCCGTCCCCGCCGACAACCACACCTGGCGCAAGATCGACGGCTGCCGCAGCCCGCACAAGACGAGAGCGGGCGTGGTGAAAACCTCGGTCGCGCACTGCCCGGGCCACCGCGCGGTCAAGCTGATCAGCATCGTGGGCGCGGGCCACCAGTGGCCGGGCAGCGCCGCGCGCCCGGCCTTGAAACGCCGGCTGCACGCCGACCCGCCGTCGACCGCGATCGACGCGACCAGCACGATCTGGCGCTTCTTCGCCGCCCACCCCGGCTAGGCTGCCGACGCCCTGCTCCGCGGCCGCCGACCAGCACTCGCACTACCCTTGCCGCCGTGCCCGGCCGCCCCGCCCGAACGCTGCCCGGCAGCCTCATCGCAGCGCTGGCGGCGGCCATCGTCGGCGTGTTTGCGCTCGATGCGACCACGATCGTCGCCGCCCCCGCGGCACCCGCGGCGCACGCGACCACGACGACGACGTCGACACAGCCCGGCACGCTCGGTACGCCGAACCTGCGCATCCTGCGCTGGTCGGGTTACAACTGGCTGGTCTTCCCGCCCGACCAGGCGGGGCCGGAGCGCGGCATCGACCACGGCCGGCGGTTCGCCGTCACGCTCAGCGACTCGCCTAAATCGGCGTACGTCGACAGCCGCGGCCGGCTGCACCTGCACATCATTCACACCGCGGACGGCTGGAAGTCGGTCGAGCTGCGACTGCTGGCGCCGATCTCCTACGGCACGTTCCGCATGGTGGTCGACAGCCCGGTGGCGAAGTTCAGCAAGAACACCGTGCTCGGCATGTTCGTCTACCAGCCCGGCTCGCCGTTGCACCAGAACGAGATCGACATCGAGGACAGCCAGTTCACGACGTTCCTCGGCCCGCGCTACAACGCGCAGTACGTCGTGCAGCCGTACTACACGCAACCGACCGCGCCGCATTGGTACAAGTACTTCATCCCGGCGAAGTACACGCCGCTGTTGCAGCAGTTCACCTGGCTGCCGGGCCAGGCGTCGTTCCTGACCCGGGTCGGCCGGACGACCACGTCGCCGCTGTTCACGCAACACCACTACGCCGGCCGGCTGGTGCCGGTGCAGAGCGCTGACCATCCGCTCTACCTCTACCTCGACCTGTGGCTGAACAAGGATCTGCCGCCGACCGACGGCACCCACTCGGTCGTGCTGCACTCGTTCCGCTTCCTGCCGCCCACGCCGCCGTCCCGCTAGGCAGCCGCAACCGCACGTTGTCGAGCTGCCGCGGCAATTCGCGCGAATTCGCCACGTCAAGTCGACAACGCAGGCCGGGCGCGGCGAGCCTTACGATGACGCGTGCTCGAACTGCCGCCCGGCAAGGAAGGCGTGCTGCCCAACCAGCACCTGGAGGCGGCGATCATGGCCGGCGCGATCGACGCCGGCGGTTTCACCATCCCGCGCGAGAACGTGCAGCCCGCCAGCCTCGACCTGCGGCTGGGTGAGGTCGCCTACCGGGTCCGCTGCAGCTTCCTGCCGGCCGGCGACACCGTCGAGCGGCGGGTCAAGGACTTCGTCGTGGACGAGCTCGACCTGCACCGCGGCGGTGCCGTCCTCGAGACCAACCGGCCGTACCTGATCCCGCTCAAGGAGCGGCTCAGCCTGCCGCCGGGGGTGCGCGGCAAGGCCAACCCGAAGAGCTCGACCGGTCGCGCCGACGTGTTCACCCGCATCATCACCGACGGCAGCGCGCGATTCGACGAGATCGCCGACGGTTATCACGGCGGGCTCTACCTCGAGGTCGTCCCGCTGTCGTTCCCGATCCGGGTCCGCGAGGACCTGTCGCTGAACCAGCTCCGGCTGTCGGTCGGCCGCGCTGCGCTGACCGACGCCGAAGTCCGGGCCCAGCACGAGGCGCAGCCGCTGCTGTTCGTCGACGGCGAGCCGGTCGCGGTCGCCGACTTGGATCTCTCCGACGGCCTGTTCCTCGGTCTCGACCTGCGCGGCGACGCCTCCGGCCGGGTCGGCTACCGCGCCCGGGAGAGCGCGCCGCTGCTCGACCTGACCGAGATCGGTACGACGGAGCCGGCGCCGTACTGGGAAGCCGCCCGGCACGAGGACGGCGACCGGATCATCCTCAGCCCGCGCAACTTCTACCTGCTGATGTCGCGGGAGGCGGTCAGCGTGCCGCCGACGCTGGCAGCCGAGATGACGGCGTACGACCCGACCAGCGGTGAGCTGCGAACCCACTACGCCGGCTTCTTCGACCCCGGCTTCGGCTTCGACCCCGCCGGGAAGTTCGCCGGCTCGACCGCCGCGCTGGAAGTGCGCGCGCACGACGTGCCGTTCATGGTCGAGCACCAGCAGCCGGTCTGCAAGCTGACGTTCGAGCGGATGCTCGAGCCGCCCACGCTGCTCTACGGCCAGGGCATCGGCTCGAACTACCAGGGCCAGACCGAGACCCTCGGCAAGCACTTCCGGCGCCGGTCGGAGCCGTGAAGCTCTCCGTCCTGATGCCGGTCTTCGACGAGTCGCGGACCCTGCGGGAGGCGGCGAAGCGGATCCTCGACCTGAAGCTCCCGGCCGAGCTGGAGCTGGTCATCGTCGACGATGGCTCGACCGACGGCACGGCCGACATCTGCCGCGACCTCGCCTCCGACCCGCGGGTGGTCACCGCCGCGCACGAGCGCAACGCCGGCAAGGGAGCGGCGCTGCGCACCGCGGGCCGACTCGCCAGCGGCGACTACGCGGTGGTGTGTGACGGCGACCTGGAGTACGACGCGGCCGACCTCGCGCGGCTGTTGGCCGTCGTCACCGACGGCATCGAGGTGATCTACGGCACCCGGTCATTCAGCGGGCACACCGCCTACTCGTTCTGGTACGTGATGGGCAATCGGCTGGTCACGTTCGCCACGAACCTGTTGTACGACTGCTGGATCACCGACCTGATGACCTGCAGCAAGCTGCTGCCGCTGCCATTGCTCCGCGACTTGGATCTGCGCTGTGACGGCTTCGACGTGGAGGCGGAGATCACCGCCAAGCTGCTGATCCGCGGGATTCGGCCCTACGAGGTCCCGGTGTCCTACCGCGCGCGCAGCCGCGGCGAGGGCAAGAAGCTGGTCTGGCGCGACGGCGTCAAGGTGCTGTGGGTGTTGACCCGAGTCCGGACCACAGCAGCACGCCGCCGGCGGACGTCGGCGTCCGACCGATCAGCTTGGTAAGGAAGCTCGCCAGCTGCGCACGGTAGGTCGCCGGGCCGAGGGCGACCGCATCGACACCCCAGTAATGCACGTCCGCGGCGAACGACTCCCGCACCTGGTCGGTGACCGGTGGCGCGTCGCCGCTGGCGGCGATGTCGGTCAGCTCGGCGGCGGTCGGACGCAGGCCGGGGCCGCCGATGTAGGCCTGACCGGTGCCGGCCGGTCCGATGAAGAAGCCCCCCGGCATCCGGAACGCCATGTCGGCGGCGGCCTGCCACATCAACGGCTCGGTCTTGCGCGCCGTCGGGAACGGCACCACGAGCACGGTGCTGCCGCGTGGCACCCAGTGGGTGACGTCGCGGAAGAAGTCCGGCACCGGTGGTGTCGCCAGGGCGGCGTACGGCTTGGGAACCAGCGGCGCGAGACATGCCGCCGCGACGACCGCGGTGAACCCCACTCGGGCGGCTGCCCGGCCGTGGCGCAACAGCCAGTCCAGCGCGATCGCTACCAACGCCGCAGCGGCGAGGGCGGTCAAAATCGCGAACCGGTTCGCCAACGCGGCTTCGAACACCGGCAACTGCTGCAGGGTGCGCCACGGCAGCCACACGTCGTGATGCACGCCGCCGACCAGCAGGTCCGCGCCGAGCGACAGCACTGCGGCTATCAGGCCGGCGACGAACACCAGCCGAACGCGCTGGTGGCGCCAACCGACCAGCCCGGTGATGATTGCGACGACCAGCACCGGGATCCCGAGGTAGGCCATGTACTCCGGCGCACCGCCGCCGTACGCCGCCGCGAAGTGCTTGCTGCTCTGGGTGGCCAGCCAGTAACTGCCGGACGGCGTGTAGAAACCGCGCAGGTCGGTTTCGAAATAGCTGGTCGTGAACGGGCTGCCGTGCTGCTGGAGCCGGCCGAAGAACTGCATCCACAACGGGTAGCCGGCGAGGACCAGCGTGACGACGAGCGCCGTCGCCCCCGCGACTGCGAGCCGGCGCAGCCGGATCCAGGTCACGTCGCGCACCGCGGTCAGCCCCGCAACCACCAAGACCACGACCACTGCGACGCCGGCTTGGAACAGCACTTCCTCGCCGGTGAGCAACTGGGCCGCAGTGACCACTCCCAGCACCACGCCAAGCACGACTGGGCGGCGCTGTCCGACGACGATCTGCTCGACGAGCAACAACACCACCGGGATTGCGGCCGTCATCGCCAGGCTGAGATGACCGATCCCGGCCGCGACGACCGCGGGCGAAAAGCCATAGAGCAGCGCCCCGATCGCCGCCGCGACGTCGTTGCGAACGAACCGGCGCAGCAGCGCGAACGCCGCGACGGTCGCGACCGTGATGCCGCCCACCAGCAGCACGTCGTAGGACACCGACGCGTTCGCCAGCAGCGTGACCGGGGTGAGCAGTACGCCGGGCACGATGATCGAGGTGTTCCACATCGCGTTGATGCCGGCCGGCGCGTTCATCGTCGTGAAGACGAACGGATTGTGGCCGTGCGTCACGCACCAGGCGGCGTGCTGCAGGTACCAGACGTAGAGCCGGGAGTCGTTCGGGTTGCCGGCCGTGACTCGCCGGCTCGGTGCTGCCCAGAGATGCCAGGTGAGGTAGATCGCGCAGCCGAGCGCGATACCCCCGACCAGCAGCCACGGCGCC
>DASZPL010000011.1:0-6363 GCA_035550315.1 Mycobacteriales bacterium
GCGCCGAGCAGTCGCACGTCGTCGTGCAGCGGCGTGAAGTCCGCCTCCGGCGCCATGCGTTGAGGTTAGGAACTCACCGCTCGACCCGCTCGACGACCCCGGTCGGCACGGGCCGTTCCGTCAGCGCTGCAGGTCCTGCCAACGGGTCTCGGGCACCCGCAGCGGGACGACGGTGTAGCCGCTGTGCTTCCACTTCGGCAGCACCCGGCGCAGCGCGCGCACGGTTTCCTGCCGGTCGCCGCCGCCGTCGTGGCAGAGCACGATGTCGTTGGGCTTCGCGCGCAGCATCCGTCGCTGGATGACGCGGCGTCCGGGCAGTGTCCAGTCCTCCGGGTCGACATCCCATTCGAGGGGTAGCAGGTCGTAGGCGGCGAGCGCGCGGTAGACGAATCGCGACCAGTCGCCGCCCGGCGACCGGAACAGCTGCGGCGTGACCTTCACGGTCTGTTCGATCAACTGCTGGTTGGCAGTGATCTCGTGCACGATCCGCCGTTCGTTGAGCCGGGCGAAGTTCAGCGGGTGGCTGTAGCTGTGGTTGACGATGGCGTGGCCGGCGCGCGCGATGTCGCGCACCAACCGCGGGTACGACGCGACGTGTACGCCGACGATGCAGAACGTTGCCTGCATGCGGTATTTGTCGAGCAGCCGCAGGACCGTAGGCGTCCAGTCCGGGTCGGGGCCGTCGTCGATGGTCAGGGCCAGCGTCCGGCGCGGCGGCTCGGGGGCGACGTCGGCGAGGTAGTACGCCGGCCGCGTCTGCACCTGAATCCGCGCCGTCGGCAGGTCGACGTGCTCGGCGGCCCGGCGACGGATGCGCTCCGCATGCCGGTCATGCTTCGCCGCCTTCACCCCGCTGCCGTGTCGTCGGTTGCTCGCGCCCGCATGCGCGCGGTCGCCGTGACCGTGCTTGTGCTGGGCGGCGTCGTGGCGGCGTGCGGCGTTGCGCTGCTTCACCCGTTGCCGCGTCCGCTGCTTGGCCTGCGCGTGTTCGAGCGCGGCCTCGAACTCTTGGAGCGGGTGTGAGATCGGTGCCGGCTCGGTTGCCGGCGCCAAGAGCGACTTGAGCGAGCTGGCGGTTGCGCGGGCGTCTGGCGTGGTCCGGCCGACTCGACCCATCGGCGTACTGCCGCGCGCAGCCGACTGCACCGCATCGACCAACCCCGCGCCCGCGACGGCGACGGCGCCGGTCAGCAACACCCGCCGGGTGACGGCTGACGGCTCGTTGGCTGACATCGCGGACTCTCGGCTGGACGACACTGACGTAACGGGAGACGAAGGTATGCGGTGTTTGGTTGCGTCGGCCAACCGATTCGTGAAATTCCGGTGACGCTTCCCGCGCTGATCGCCCTCCGATTTGCGACCGATTTGCCCACGTCGGCTGTCGTCGACGCGCTGCGGCGTTGAGACTCGGCTCGTGGGTCTCTGACCAGGGAAGCGTCACGAAGCGGATCGCAGTAGCCGGTCCAGGTCGTCGTAGACAACTCCAACGGTCAGCTGCTGTGCGCGGCGATGATCGTGACCGTCCACTGGCGGTACGCCGACGGCCACCATGGCCGGACGACGGTGGTGCGTTCAGGCTTCCTCGGCACGGCGGTCGACACTGTGCGCGTGCCCGGTCATGCAGTCCGCTCGGGGATGATGCACGTCACGGTTGCCGCAACCGAACGGTGCGGCTCGGTCAGCGGGACCGAGGAGCGCGGTCGGGCGCCCGTCACCGGTGCCGACAGCGTGATGGTGACGCCCGGGACGTAGCGCCGCCCTAGGTCCAATCCCCCCCAACGCCTCTCAACGATCATGGGCAGATTGCCGTGACACGCCGGGCGGGTCGGGCAGTTCGCCCATGATCCTTCCGGGCGGGCGCGGTCACGTCGGTCGGGTAGGCTGGCTGCCGGCCTGATCGCCGCCCCTTTGCGCTCGTAGCTCAACGGATAGAGCATCTGACTACGGATCAGAAGGTTGGGGGTTCGAGTCCCTCCGAGCGCGCAAATCGCGTGTGACAGTTCGGCTGAAGCACGCACGAGACCGTCGATGAGCTGGCTGCCCAGCCGAGCGCCTAGATCGGTGTCTGCTGGTGGACGGCGAGCCGCCAGGTCCCACCCTCGCGGACGTAGGTGCTGTTGGACAGCGCCGTATACGGGTCAGCGCCTGCCCGTTCGGCGGTTGCTCGATACGCAACGACCGCGCAGTCGCCCAGTTCAAGGACCCGCTCGTCGGAGAGCTCGAATGAGACCCACGGCGAGCCGCCCATCGACTCGACCACCTGCTTGCGGTCATCGATGACCAGGCCGCCGGGAAACAGCATGAGTACTTCCGCCGCCAGGTGCTCGTCGTAGAAGCGTGCCGCCGATTCGCCGCCGGCCGTTAACGCCTGCCAACCCTCACGCTCGAGCTCAAGGAGGTCGTCGCATGCTGCCATGAAGCCGACGCTACCCATGGCAGCAACACCTCAAGTCGCCCCGGCATCCGTTGCTAGGGTCCGCGCTCGTGAAGGTTGATGCGCAGCTTCCGCTGGGGGCCGAGCTAAATCCGGGACCGGTTGCGGTCGCCGCCGAAGTCGCCGGGTACGACGCGATTTGGACGAGCGAGGTGAAGCACGAGCCGTTCGTCACCCTCGCGCTCGCGGCGACCGCGACCGAGCGGCTGGCGGTCGGGTCGGCGGTCGCCCTGGCGTTCGTCCGCAACCCAATGTCGACCGCCGTTGCTGCCAACCATCTACAGGAGCTGTCCGGAGGCCGGCTCTTGCTGGGCCTGGGGTCACAGGTGCGGGCGCACGTGACCCGGCGGTTCAGCATGCCGTGGTCGCAGCCAGCCGCACGGATGCGCGAATACATCATGGCGATGCGTGAGATCTGGGCGTGCTGGCAGACCGGCCGTCCGCTGCGGTTTGAAGGCGACTTCTATTCGCACACCTTGATGACGCCGTTCTTCGACCCCGGTCCGAATCCGTACGGCGCGCCGCGAGTCCTGCTGGCCGGTGTCGGACCGTTGATGACAGCGATCGCCGGCGAGGTCGCCGACGGTTTCCTGTGTCATGGCTTCACGACGGAACGGTTCCTGCGGGAGGTGACGATTCCGGCGTTGCAGGCCGGCCGGGAGCGGGTCGGGCGCGATCTCACCGACTTCGACGTCAGCGGGCTGCCGCTGATCGCCACGGGCGACACCGAGGTCGCGATGCAAGCTGCGGTCCGCGCCGTGCGCGGCCAGATCGCCTTCTACGGTTCGACGCCCGCATACCGGCCGGTCCTCGACCTTCATGGCTGGGGCGAACTTGGCGAGCGGTTGCATCAAATGTCCCGCGACGGCGCCTGGGCGGAGATGAGCGACTGCATCGACGACGAGGTGCTGAATGCGTTCGCCGTCGTCGCCGAACCGGCCGCCGTCGCGCCGGAGTTGTTGCGTCGCTACGGCGATGCGATGACCCGCATGACCTTCTACACGCCGTACGAGATCGACGCCGAGTTAGCGGCGACGATCGCCGACGCGGTACGCCGAGCTCCCACCGCGGTCGATAGCGGGGTCAGCGACTCGTGATGCCGACGGTCGGCGGATGCCGGCGCCACGGGTGGCGCTGCTCGATCTGCCGGCAGACCGCGAGGATGACGGCCTCCGAGCCGTCGGGCCCGACCAGCTGGACCGACGGCGGGATGTGGTCATCGTCGACTCGGACGGGAAGCGCGGCGGCCGGGTTGCCCGCGACGTTCCAGGCCGGGGTGTAGCCGGCCCAGGTGGTATGCCGGAAGTTGCGCAGCCAGCCGCGGCGCGACCAGCCTTCCGCCGGAGCCGGTGGCGCAGCGAGGGTTGGCGTGAGCAGCAGGTCGAAGTCGTTGAAGAACGCGGCGATCGCCTGCCGGTAGCGAGTCCAGGCGCGGGTTGCCAGCAGGCCGGTGCGGTTGGTGACCCGGCCGATGAGCAGGTTGGGGCGGCTGCGTCGTTCGAGCTGCCGGACGGCCAATCCCTGTGCGTCATGGGCGATCCCGCCCATCGCACGTGCCACGAGAGCTCGGGCCGGATCCGCGCCGTACGGCGGGTCCGCCTCCCTCACGTCGTGGCCGGCGTCACTGAGCTGGTCGGCGATCAACCGGGTCGCGTCGCGGTAGCGCGACTCGAGCGTCACCGGCAACTGGGTCCGGAACGACAGGGCGATGCGCAGCGTCCGGGCAGCGGGGGGCGGGCTGGCGAGGTCGGGTCGGTCCGCCATGACGGCGAGCATTGCTGCCGCGTCATCGACGGTCGTGGCCAGCGGTCCGTTGACCAGCAGTCCGTACCAATCTCGGCCGTCCAGGCTCGGCGCCGTGCCGGTCCCGGGCTTGAAGCCGAACAGCCCACAGGCCGCGGCCGGGATCCGGATCGAGCCGCCGCCGTCGGTGCCGTGCGCGATCGGGACCATGCCGGCCGCGACCGCCGCGCCGCTGCCGCCCGACGACCCACCCGCGGTCCGGGACGGGTCCCACGGGCTGCGGGTGACGCCGAAGCTCGAGTCAGTGAACGGCCAGGCGCACAGCTCCGGAGTGCGGGTCTTGCCGATCACGATGGCGCCCGCCCGCCGAAGCCTGGCGACGACCGGATGGTCGGCAGGTCGCGGCTCCGGGTCGCTGGCCAGTGACCCGTTGCGGGTCGGCAAGCCCGCGACATCGACATGGTCTTTGATCGCGACCGGGACACCGGCGAGCGGCAGGTCGGCCAGGCTGTCGCGGCGCTCTAGCGCGGCAGCCTCGGCCAGCGCCTGCTCACCGCAGACCACTTGGAACGCGCCGTAGCGGGCATCGACCGCGCCGATGCGGGCCAGGTGCGCGCGCACTACCTCGGTCGGACTGACCGTCCGGGCCTTGACGAGGGCCGCCAGCTCGGTCGCCGTGCAACCCACCACGTCGTCGCTCATGCCCGGGCTCGTTGTCGGGTCCGCCGTGACTTGTTACGCCCTGACGCGATGACGTCAGCTTCGGTGCCGAGGTAGCGCTGCAAGAGGTCGCTGTGGCTCAGCTCGTCCGGCTCTCCGGCAAACACGATGCGCCCGCGCACCAGGACATAAACCAGGTCGGCGAGGCCGAGCACCTTCTCGACGTACTGCTCGACGACGAGCAGGCTCGTGCCCTCGGCGGCCAGCCGCGCCAAGAACTCGAAGATCTCGTCCACGACCATCGGTGCCAGGCCGAGCGAGATCTCGTCGATGAGTACGACGTCGGGCTGCTGCCCGTAGACCCGGGCGAGGGCGAGCATCCGTTGCTCGCCGCCACTCAGCGTGCCGGCGGTCTGGCCGAGACGTTCGCCGAGCCGCGGAAACGCCGCGATCGCCCGCTCCAACGCCTCGGTCTCGCGGCTGCGGCGGGCGAACATCCGCAGGTTCTCGGCGACGGTCAGTTCGGCGAAGATCGAGCCGGACTCGGTCACGTGGCACAAGCCGTTCGCGGCCAGCCGGTGCGGCCGGCGGCCGGTGAGGTCGACACCGTCGAGCCGCACCTGCCCGGCGGTGGGAGCGAGCAGGCCCGACGCCACGGCCAGCATCGTCGACTTGCCCGCGCCGTTGGGTCCGAGCAAAGCGACGACCCGGCCGGCGGGGACGGTCACCGTGATGTCGCGCAGCACGGTCGTGCCGCCGTATCCGGCGGTCACCGCGTCGAGCTCGAGCTTCATGTCAGCGAAGCCGGCACGGCGCTGGCCACGCCGCCGAGGTAGGCGGCACGCACGACGTCACTCTGCTGGGTCTGCGCCGGCGTGCCGGTGAAGATGAGGTGGCCGAAGTCGAGCACGTGGATGCGCTCGCACAGCTGCATGACGAGGCTCATGTCGTGCTCGACGAGCAGGATGCCGGTGCCGAGGGTGTCGGCCACGCCGCGCACCACCGCAGCGAACTGCGCGGTTTCGGCATCGTCGAGGCCCGAGGAGGGCTCGTCCAGCAGCAGGAAGCGGAAGCCGCAGGCCAGCACCCGGGCGAGCTCGACGAGCCGCCGTTGTCCGGTGCTGAGCGCTGTCAGCGGTGTCGCCGCGAGCGTGGCGAGCCCGCAGCGCTGCAGCGCTTCGTCGACTCGCTGCTCGGTTGCTTGCCTGGTCGCGCGACTCACGCGCAGCTGGCGCCACGGGCTGCCGGCGGCAAGCCGCGCCTCGCAGCCCACCCGGACGTTGTCGCGCACCGACATCGCGGGGCAGACCTCGACCCGCTGGAAGGTGCGTCCCAGGCCTCGCCGCGCCCGTTGCGCCGGGCTGGCGCCGGTGACGTCCTCGCCGAACAGCCGGATGGAGCCGGCCTTGGGCCGCAGCAGTCCGCTGCACGCGTTGAACACCGTCGTCTTGCCCGCCCCGTTGGGTCCGATCAAGCCGGTGACGGCGCCGGCCGACGCGGTCAGGCTCACCTGATCGACGGCGACG
>DASZPL010000012.1:0-2603 GCA_035550315.1 Mycobacteriales bacterium
TCCGGCAGCGGCACCGGCGCCGGCACGCCGACGACCGGCAGCTGACCCAGCCGGTCAGACCTGGAGCGTGAAGCGCACCCAGGTCAGCCGACGGCAGGCAGGACACCGCATGTACGTCGGGTAGTCGCGGCGGAGCCGACGGAAGCCCAGCACCCGCACGTCGTCGCGATGCCCGATCCGCAGCGCCAGGTGCAGCGACGGGATCGCGGCGCGCACCGCCTGCGCCGGCGCGAGCACGGTGCGCGCACCGCATCGCGAGCACTCGACCAGCGCAGCGCCGACCCCGGGCCGGCCGGCCGCGCCGACGGCCGAGAACAGCGCCCGTTTCCCTTCGGCGTCGGGCGCCACCGACTGTGTCGACCCCGCCGTGGACCGCGGCGCGCGGGGCCGCACCCGGTCGAAGCCAACTTGCCGGCGGGTCACGAGCGCACCCCGGCCGCATCCGGCAGCGTCACAACGTTCGGCGGCGGCGCAGCGCTCGGCGGCTCGGCCACGACCTCCGGCGGCAGCCCGGCGAGCCGACGCGCCAACGCGCGGTAAGCCTTCGCGCCCGGCGTCGCGGCCGCGGTCGACATGATCGAGCGGCCCTGCGCCGGCGCCTCGGCGAACCGCACCGACTTCGCGATCGGCGGCTCGATCACGTCGAGGCTGTAGCGACTCGTGACGTCGGCGAGCACGGCGCGCGCATGGTTGACCCGCGCGTCGAACAACGTCGGCAGCACGCCCATTACACGCAGCGCCGGGTTGGTCAGCCGTTGCACGTCGTGCACGGTGTCGAGCAGCTGGCCGACGCCGCGATGCGACAGCGTCTCGCACTGCAGCGGCACGATGACCTCGTCGGCACAGGTCAACGCGTTGATCGTGAGTACGCCGAGCGACGGCCCGCAGTCGAGCAACACGACGTCATAGTCGTCGCGCACCTCGTCGAGCGCGGTGCGCAGCGCGAACTCCCGGCCGGTGCGCATCAGCAGCTGTGCTTCGCAGCCGGCGAGCTCGATCGTGGCGGGCAGCAGGTCGACGCCGTCCGACGTACCGGTGATCACCATGCGGGTCGAGACCCGGCCAAGCAGGACGTCGTGGATCGACAGCTCGATGTTGTCGGGATCGAGGCCGAGCGAGAAGGTCAGGCAGGCTTGCGGGTCAAGGTCGACGACCAGCACGCGCTGCTCCAGGGCGGCGAGCGCCGCCGCGACCGAGGCCACCGTCGTCGTCTTCGCGACGCCGCCTTTTTGATTTGCGACGGCGAAGATGCGGCAAGTCGTCACGGGCGGGACACTCCCTGCTCAGGCCCTGCTCGAACCGGGTGACGGTGGTGGCGCTTTCCCTCGCCCCGGCACCTTTGCCGTAGCGCGTCAAAGGCTACCGGTAGCCTGCCGCGATGCCCCAAATCGCGCAACCGGCGGCATCGGGCGGCACACCGAGATGAGCGTGCCGCGCCACATGACACTGGACCCGGAGGTAGCACCCGCCCGGGTCGCGGCCGCGTCGGGTGAGCTCGCCGCGCTCGTCGCCACCCCGCCCGACGACGCGCGCCGCCGACCGGGCGTGCTCGCGGTGCCGGGCTACACCGGCAGCAAGGAGGACTTCCTGCACCTGCTGCCGCTGCTCGCCCGGGCCGGGCATCCGGCGACCGCGATCGACCTGCGGGGGCAGTACGAGTCCGGCGGGCCGGAGGACGAGTCGGCGTACACCATCGCGGCCCTCGCCGAGGACGTCGCCAGCCTGCTGTCCGCGGGCGAGCCGCTGCATGTGATCGGGCACTCGTTCGGCGGGCTGATCTGCCGGCACGCGGTGCTGGCCGGCGCGCCTGCCCGGTCGCTGACGCTGCTGGCGTCCGGCCCGGCGGCGCTCGGTGGCAACCGCGCGGCGATGATCGAGCTGATGCGCCCGCTGCTCGCCGAGGGCGGCGTACCGAAGGTGTGGGAGGCGGCAGGCGGGACGAACGGTACGCCGGACGTTCCCGCCGACGTTCAGGACTTCTTGCAGCGGCGGTTCCTGGCCTCGCCGGCGGCGGCGTTGCTCGGGATGGGCGAGGCGTTGCTGAACGCCGAGGACCGGGTGGATGAGTTGCGCGCGCTCGGGTTGCCGACGTTCGTGCTGCATGGCGCCGGCGACGATGCCTGGCTGCCCGAGCAGCAGCGGGCGATGGCCGAGCGGCTCGACGCGCGCTATCTCGAACTGGACGGCGCGCTGCACTCGCCGGCGGTCGAGACCCCGCAAGCGACCGCCGACGCCCTGCTCGACTTCTGGCAACCGCTCGACTCCGGCTGACCCCGCCGACCCTCCCCCCCAACACCGCGATGATCATGAGCGGTTTCGCAAAATTGGGCACGTTTTCTGCGAAAACGCTCATGATCATCGCGAAGAAGGGGGCGCCGCGAGGGGGACGGCGTAGGGCGACGGCGTAAGGGGCGGGGTCAGTCGACGAGGTCGTCGACGGTCGACTCGATGTCGGGGGTAGGCCGGCCCACGACGCGGGCCGCTCGGGCGCGGCTTCCCGGCCCTCCGGGCAGGCCGCGGCGAAGTCGCACCAACCGCACATCGGACCGGGCCGCGGCGGATATGGATCGCCATCCGTCTCCCCCGCGGCGTTGTTCGCGCGG